>CAZCKI010000007.1:0-18237 GCA_964498815.1 uncultured Burkholderiales bacterium | reverse complement strand
CGAGGGCAACGGCATCCCCTTGCGGATGACGACGGACGGGCAGCTGCATTTGGTCCCCGATGAACTCAGCTATTTCGTGCCGGTTCGCGATGCGGCGGGGCACGTGACCGGACTGAATTATTTCGAAGAGGGAGACGGCCCCGCGCAGTTGCAGCCGCGCGTGCAGTAGCGCTCGTCCGGGACGCCCCACGCGCCGATCCAACTATAAACTGTCGCCCCGGCCCTTCGACGGGCTCAGGGTAGACCGGGCAGTCGCCCGAGCCGGGGTCCAATTTTCTTAGTATCTCACCGCTATCAAACTTGGGCCCGGCCTTCGCCGGGGCGACAGCCCTTTGTGCGACGAAGCCGGCACTTGGAAATTTACGTCGCCTTCACCCCAAGCTGCTCGCGCAAATCCTTGACGGTGCCGGCGTCGCCGCGCACCTGCAAAAATGCGCCGTCATGGTCGGCGCGCTCGTCCAGCACTTCGCAGCTCGCGAAGATTTTGCCGCGCAGTTGCTGTGCCGACCATGGCAGGAATAACTCCGCTTCCACCAGGTCTTTCTGGAAAAACGCGCTGATCGCGGCGTGCAGGGCCGCCACATCGCTTTCGCGTTTGGCGCTCATCACCATGCAGTCCGGGTACTTCTCGCGCAAGGCCGCTTCTTGAAGGTCACCGTGACCACCGATTCCAGTCCTGAGGTGTACGGCGACATCCAAGTGTGTTGAAGTCGTGTCAATTCGCGCGCAATGTCGCCCCTTTGGTGCGTACGCTTGCCGTTGGACAGGGGGCTGTTTCGAATTTGATCTGGTGCAGATGTGGATGCCTTGATAGAGTTGCAAAAGAGCCGGGTCGAAATCCAGCTATTCCTGGGAGGAAAAATGGGTGACCGCAGATATTCAGGGCTGGACGCCTTGTGTGGAGCAATGCCGCGCATTGTTGCTCACGGTACCGTGTTGCGCGTTCCTCCGCGTGCACGGGCCTAAGAATGGTCGCGATGAATGTGGAAGCAATTCAGCGAGTGGCCAAAGCCGCGGCGACGGTGCTGGTCTCGTTCCTGCTGGCCGTCGCGCCATTGGCACAGGCCGCCTTTTTCGAGCGCGGTGAAGGCAGGATATCGCTTCTGACGGACGTGGTCAGCTATCGCGTGGACGACGAAAGCGTGTCTGATTTCGACAAGGTGTTTACGGCAAGCACCGGCTGGAAAACGCAGAAAGAGTCGCCGTTTACGCCGTCCAAGGACCTGATCCGCATCTGGGCAAAATTCGATTTGCCGGAAGTGGCCGCCGTGCAGCGGGTATTCCTGGACTCAAGTCCGTGGGAGCGGGTTGAATACTTTGTAGTCCGCGACGGCAAACTGGCCGATCGGCAGCTGCAGGGCATTCTGGTTCCGCATTCGCAACGCGCGACTCAAGTCGGCATGAACCCGGTGCCATCGCATGCCGGCTTTGCCGCCGTGGAACTATTGCCGGGATCGCACACGACCGTATATGCGCGGCTTGCGTCCAATCAGGATTACTCATCGATTCGGTGGCTGCGCTTTTACGTCTGGGACGCGACACAAGTTCTGCAAGGCGAGCGGCGCGACCGAAATATCGAAGGCATTTACCTCGGGGTAATGCTGGTTCTCATCATTTATAACCTGGCGCTGTTCTTCCTGGTCCGCGAGCCCAGCTACTTCTATTACGTGATCATGGAATTGGGCGGAGTGCTGATCTGGTGCGAGGTGTTCGGCATCAGCGGCGAATTATTTTGGCCGGAACATCCCGCATGGGAATTCACAAGTATTCTGGTCGGCTTGGCCATGTCGACCCTTGGCGTGCCCTATTTTGTGCGGTATTACCTGGATACGCGCAGGTATTTTCCGCGCGCGGACAGCCTGCTGCGGTGGACGGTGTACGCGGGCCTGTCGCTACTCGTGCTGGGTCTCGCCCTGTACGGCATCAGGCTCTGGAACAACATTGGGTTACTCGCTTTTGCCATTGTCGGCTTGCCGCCTATTCTGGCGAGTTTCCTGGTGATCGTGCTCGCGTTACGGCGCCGGCATCCGCAGGCCAAGCACCTATTCCTGGCGGGATTGGTTGGAGTCATTGCTGTCTTCATTACCTCGGCGGAATCGTTCAAGCTGCTTCCGGCGACTGATTGGACCATCCATGCCACGCAAGCCGGCAACGCAATCGCCGGCATCATCCTGTCCATGGGGCTGGGCTTCCGGCTGCGGCACACGCGCAAGGAGTTGGCCGAACGGAAGATCGCCGAAGCGCAGGCGCAAAGCCGCCACGAGCGCGAAACACGCGAGTTGGTCGAGGCGCACAACCGCGACCTGGAAAAGAAAGTGGTGGAGCGCACCGCAGAACTGGTGGCCTTGCGGCAGCAATCCGACCTGCTGCTTGCCAATATCCTGCCAACCGCGATCATCGATGAACTCAAGGAGAACGGCAGCAGCGAACCGCGCCGCCACGAAGAGGTCTCCATCCTGTTCACCGACTTCTCCGCATTCACGCAAACGGTGTCGACCATGCCGCCCAAGCGTTTGGTGCAGGAGCTCGACGAAATCTTCCGGGGTTTCGACGACATCGTGGCCGAACATGGGCTGGAGAAAATCAAAACCATCGGCGATGCCTATATGGCGGCCTCTGGGCTGCCGGTTGCGTGCAGCGACCATGCCCTTCGCTGTGCCCGTGCCGGCCTCGCCATGACCCGGTTTATCGAGGCCAGAAACCGCCGCGCGGCCATCAAGTGGGGACTACGTGTCGGCGTCCATTCGGGTGCCGTGGTAGCCGGTGTCGTCGGCAAGAATAAATACGCCTATGACGTCTGGGGCGATACCGTGAATATTGCCAATCGACTGGAGAGCGCCGGCGAAACCGACAAGGTCAACGTCTCGGCCTATACCTTTGAACTGATCCGGGAACAATTCGAATGCGAATATCGCGGCAAGCTCACCGCCAAGGGAAAAGGCGAGATCGACATGTATTTTGTATTGCGAGAGGCTGGCACCAGATAAGCGAGCGCGGAACTCCGTACAATTCGGATTTCGGACGTGTCAAGAGAATGTGTGGCCTGAAAGTGTCGACATCAGAGTAGCCCCCTGACCCGTCGCGCTTAATAGTTGGTCAAGACGACTTCATAGGTGCCTTATTCGCATCCAACTTTTCGAGTTTCACGATCTATCTTGGTACCCGCATCTATGGCGAAGAATTCTCACCGCGTACACCGGTCATTTCGCCTTGAGATTCAACATTTTTTACCCGATCGTGCCCCGCCTTGCGGAAGCAATGCGAAAGTGCCGGGTTTCCAGTGTTCTTGATCTCTGCTCCGGCGCTTGCGGTCCGTTGGCGCTGCTGCAGCGCCAGCTTTCAAGCGAGCTTGAGCGCGAAGTCAAGGTGGTATTGAGCGACAAGTTTCCCAACATTGGCGCGTTCCAGGAAGCGGTCAGAGAAACCCATGGCGCTCTCAATTTCATCGGCACGCCGGTCGATGCGACCGCGACGCCCGCAGAACTCGGCGGTTTTAGAACGCTCTTCAACGCGTTCCATCACTTCGATCCACCCGCCGCACGAAGTATCTTGCAAGACGCGGCTAACAACCGGGCGGGTATAGGCGTCTTTGAGTACACCGAACGTAGCCTCGTCTGGACCATTTCGGCAATTCTCTCGCCGCTGTTTTTTTGGGTGACGGGACCCATCGCCGTCAGGCCATTCACTCCGGCGGCATTTTTCTGGATCTATCTTTTTCCCTTGCCGGTCATCTTTGGCACCTGGGATGCGCTCATCTCTTGCCTGAGAACCTATAGCACCGGCGCCCTCAATGAACTTGCCAAATCGGTCAATGCGCCCGACTATGTTTGGGAGGTCGGCAGAGTCAGATCTTTTGGCGCATGCCATGTAACGTATCTTATTGGTTACCCTTGCGCCGAAGGTTCGCTTGCGCCTGGTCTTGGCAAGGAATGATGCTTCAAGTTTACGAAGATTCTAGCCGTTCAACATGGAAAGATGCGGTCGTTGGATGCGCAACCACCTCAGAAATTCCATGCGGCAAAAAACGGCCCAGTCGCCAATTTCGCGTTGCTACTTCTCCGTTCCTGAGCTTGCCCCAAGCTGCTCCCGCAAGTCCTTGAGGATCGCACCATCTCCGCGCACACGTAGAAACGCACCGTCGTTATCGGCGCGCTCGTCCAACACTTCGCAATCCGCAAAAATCTTCCCGCGCAAATGCTGCGCCGACCATGGCAGGAATAGTTCGGCCTCCACCAGGTTCTTCTGGAAGAACTTGCGTATCGCCGCGTGCATGTTCGCCACATCGCCTTCGCGCTTGGCGCTCATCACGATACAGCCCGGGTACTTCGCGCGCAGCGCCGCCTCGTGTTCCGCTTGCGCCTTGGCATCACCGACCATGTCGATCTTGTTGAACACGCGAAACCGCGGCACCTCGCCCGCACCGATCTCAGCCAGCACCTTGTCGGTGACCGCGAGCTGCCGTTCGAAGCCGGGGTCGCTCGCATCGATGACGTGCAGCAGCAGCGAGGATTCGGCAGCCTCCTCCAGCGTCGATTTGAACGAGGCCACCAGGTCGTGCGGCAGATTCTTGATGAATCCCACCGTATCGCTCACCAGCACGCGCGGCACCGTTTCCGGGTGCAGCGCGCGCACGGTGGTATCGAGTGTCGCAAACAGCTTGTTGGCGACCAGCACTTCGCTGCCGGTGAGTGCCCGCATCAAGGTTGATTTGCCGGCGTTGGTGTAGCCCACCAATGCCACGCGCGCCAAGCCCTGTCCCGCCAGGCCGGCGCGTCGCGCGCGCTGGGTCTGGCGCTCCGCGTCCATCGCGGCGATTTCGATTTCCAGCTCGGCGATGCGGTTGCGGATTTTTTGCCGGTCCAACTGGCTTTGCGATTCGCCGGCGCCGCGCCCGCCCGTGCCGCTGCGCTGGCGGCCCTGTGGTCCCGCCAGCTTGGCGGCCTCGCGCAACCGTGGCGACATATACCCAAGCCGCGCGATCTCTACCTGCGCGCGCGCCGCGCGCGAACTGGCGTGGCGGTGGAAGATTTCCAGGATCACCATGGTGCGGTCCATCACTTCGCATCCGATCGCGATTTCCAGGTTACGCGCCTGCGAAGGCGAGATCTCGTGGTCGACCAGCACCACGTCGACGTGCCGCGTCTCCGGATTGGCCGCGGATTGCGCCGCCGCCTTGTCCTTGGCAATGCCGCCCCGCGCAGTGCGCGCAGGCTCCTCAGGTTCTGCGATGTCGTCCGAATCCTCGTCGAGTTCGTCGTCGTCGCCGTCTTCCGCTTCGCTGGCACTCCCGGTCTCCACAAAGCGGCGCATCTCCTGCCGTTTGCCGACGCCGAGGTACGCGGCCGAGTCGAATTTGGCGCGCTTCTGGATGAAGGTGCCGACGACCTGGTAGCCCAAGGTCTTTGCAAGCTCGCGCAGTTCGGTGAGGGACGCGTGGAATTCCACATCGGTCACGCTCGGCAGGTGTACCGCCGCCACGATGGCGCGCATGGAAGGTTGCTTGGTTTCTTTTTGCATTTGCTGGTTTCGGCTGTGTTCGATTGCGGAAAACTCTCCGGACCTTCGCAGGGTATCACCAGTGAATGCAAGCTCCCGTTACGCACCTGATTTCCGGCACGCCGAAATCCCGCGGAAGGACTACACTCCTGCATCGCGAAACGCTTTCCTCCCGCTACCCCGCGCCTTTCCAGGAATCATCCATGACTTTTCGTGCCCAATTGGCCGCCGCACTATTCGCCATCGCCGGCATTGCTTCCGCCACGCCGACCTTCACTGTCACCTTGCCGGCCACCTTCAAAAGCGGCGCGCAGGACGGGCGCTTGCTGCTGATCCTGGCACCCAAGGACCAAAGCCCCGACAAAGAGCCACGCGAGATGGCGGTCTGGGATGACGAAGCGATTCCCTTTTACGGGCTCGATGTCAACGGCTGGAAGCCGGGTACCACGCGCGTGATCGACGCCAAGGCCTTCGGCTTTCCGCTGCGCTCGCTCAAGGATTTACCGGCAGGCAGCTATCGTGTGCAGGCGGTGCTGAACCGCTATGAAACTTTTCACATGGGCGACGGCCGCGTGCTGAAACTGGCCCCGGACAAAGGCGAAGGCCAGCAATGGGCCGAGAAGCCGGGCAATCTCTATTCGAAGCCCTTCGACATTGTCGTGAAGCCGAAGCAGGGCGGCACCATCAAGCTAGCACTCAGCGAGGAAATCCCGGCGGTGAAACCGTTTGTCGAAACGCCGTACGTAAAACGCATCAGCGTGAAAAGCGAACGCCTCTCCAAGTTCTGGGGCCGTGACATCACCCTCTCCGCCTTCGTCACACTGCCCTGGGGATACGATAGCCATCCCGACGCCCGCTACCCGCTGGTCATCGCGCACGGACATTTTCCGGCCAAGCCCGGTGGCTGGCGCGAGACGCCGCCCGACCCGAACCTGAAGCCCGAGTACAGCAAGCGCTTCAATCTCGAAGGCGCGAATCGCATCGACCAGCGGCTCCAGTACGAACTCTTCCGGGCATGGACCGGGCCGGATTTTCCGCGCGTGCTGTTGATCGACATCCAGCATCCCACACCGTTCTACGACGATTCCTACGCGGTCAATTCGGCCAACAACGGTCCTTACGGCGACGCCATTCAGTACGACCTGCTGCCGGAAATCGAAAAACGCTTTCGCGGCATCGGCCAGGGCTGGGCGCGCTTCGTCTACGGCGGCAGCACCGGCGGCTGGGAGGCGATGGCGGTGCAGATGTTTTATCCGGACGATTACAACGGCGCGTGGGTCGCCTGCCCCGACCCGATCGACTTCCATCAATACATGACCGTCGATCTCTACCACGACAAGAACGCCTATTTCATGCCCAACCGCTTCAAGCACACACCGCGCCCGGCGCACCGCAATTGGCTCGGCCACATCAACACCACCATGGACGAGAACCACAACTGGGAATACGCACTCGGCACCCACGGCCGCTCGGGCGATCAGTTCGATGCCTGGGAGTCGGTGTATTCACCGATCGGCGCCGACGGCTATCCGCGCCGCGTCTGGGACCCGCTTACCGGCGACATCGATCCGATCACGGTTGCCTATTGGAAAGAACACTACGATCTCGGCCACATCCTCCAGCGCGACTGGGCCACCCTCGGTCCCAAGCTGCGCGGCAAGCTCAGGATTTACGTGGGCTCGATGGACAACTACTACCTCAACAACGCCGTCTATCGCGTCGAAGCCTTCCTCAAGAGCGCCAATCCGCCAGCCGACGCCGTCGTCGAATACGGCGACCGCGCCGAACACTGCTGGAACGGCGACCACACGCGCCCCAACGCCTATTCGCGGATGCGCTATCCGCAAATGGTGCTGCCCTGGGCGGTGGAGCGGATGTTGAAGACGGCGCCGGCGGGGGCGGATGTGAAGAGTTGGCGGTATTGAGGTCACGATCCGGCGCTTGGGTTTTTGCACATCGTCGCGGAAGAGTCACCAAACTGAAGTGACAACCTAAAACTGTCGTCCGAGCGAAAGCTGAGACCCAGCGGCGTTTGCTCTACATGCGAAAAAAGACACTGGGCCCCGGCTTTTGCCGGGGTGACAGCCCCACATGCGCTGAGTTTGTGGTCGACATCTATGTCGCCATCACCTGAACCTGCACACTACAACCGCATCTCCAACCGCAAAGCAATCGTCGCATACGAACGCGCGGTGTACACCGTTCCCTGCCGCTGCGTGTCGGTGAACAAAGCCGACGAGCTACTGGCGTCGATCGGCACCAGGTTGGAGATGGTCAGCCGCAGCTTGTCCTTCGGCGTAATCGCCCACAGCAGGTAGGCATCGATATTGCGCGATGCCGCAGTGCTGGCGACTTGCGTGTTGGTGTTCTGGATCGTGTAAGAAGGCGTATACGAAACGGTGGCGCCGACGGTGAATGCCGTAGTGCCGATCTTGTAATCGGCGCCGACGTTACCGCGCCCGCGCGGCTGGTCGTTGATGCGGTTGTTGGGGCCGTTCACCGAATCGACCTTGGAATCGAACACGCTCACATTGGCGTGCAGCTCCACCGCGGGCGCATCTTTGTACCATTCGCTCAATTTCGCTTTCGCGTCGAACTCGATGCCGCTAGACACCGCCTTGCCGATATTGCGATTGCGAAACACGTAGCGCGGGCTGCTCGCCCACGGCACCGTTTCCAGCAGCACCAAGCCGCGCACCAGGTCGCGGATCTGCCGCCGGAACAGATTGATCGCCACCACGCCACCGCCTTCCGGGTAGTGCTCGAAACCGAGGTCGATGCCGTTGGCGCGCTCGGGGCGCAGGGCCGGGTTGCCGGCGTAGTCGGGAAAAATCGCGGTATTGGGCCCCGGCACCGGATAGGTCGAGTCCAGCCGCGGTCGCGGTATCAGACTGAAGAGGGACGGCGACTGATAGCTCTGCGTGAGGCTCAAACGAACCTGATCCTTCTTCGGCGCATTTACCCGCCACACCAGGTGCGCCAACGGGCTGAACACGCTGCTGCGATTGTCGACCGTTCCGCCGTCGGCGACGGCATCGGCGTTGCTCTTGGTGGCGATGCTTTCCCAGCGCGCGCCCAGGTTGGCCGACCAATCCTTCGCCGGGTCCCACTCGTCCTGCGCATACAGCGCGTAGCGCCGGGTGGACAGATTCAATTCACTGCCGAAGTCCGCCAACTGTCGCACACGGTTGAGCAGTACCACCGACTGATCGATACGCCCCACGTGCTCTACTTCGCCGCCCGCGACGAACTTGTTGGTCTCGGAAAAACTGCGGTTGAGTTTCACCGTGGCGCTCCACGACCGGTCTTGCGAATGGCTGTCGTTCGATTGCACCGTGCCTGGGTTTTGAAGTACGTCGAACTGGTTATCGCCGAACCGCAGGTGGCGTTCGATCTGGCCCGCGCCTGCGCGCACCTCGTACGTCGTGTCGGCATTCAGCCTTCGGGTCAGCGTACCGTTCACGCGGACGTTCGAGAAATATCCGCTGAAGTAGCCGTGGTCGATGGCATAGGGCGCAATGCCTGCGATTTGGGTCAGTTGGTCCTGCGAGATGGTGTCGAAATGCGTCCGTGTCAAAAACGGCTGGATGCTGAACTGTTCTCCGTCGCCCCATTTCCATTGTAGTTGCGAGTTGAGTCCCACGCCCCAGTTGCGGTTGACACCTTGCGAACGGTCGAGCTGGTCAAAGGCTATACCGTTCGAAGGGAGGTTGACGGTGGTATTGCGGTTCTCGCTTTCAAAACCAGAGCGACCCGCGCGCGCCGTCAGCGTCACGTTGTAGTTGCCGGTCGCACCCAGTGCATCGCCGCGCGACAGCGAAACATCGCCGCCGTAAAAGCCGTGCTCGCTGCGCAGCCCCGCCTTGAAGTCGTCCTGCTTTTTCGAGCGGGGTTTGCGCAGGATGATATTGATGGTGCCGGCGATGGCGCGCGCACCGGTCTCGGCCGTCGGCGCGCGCAGGATCTCGATGCGCTCCACCTGCTCCGGTGAAATCTGCTCGATGGAAAATCCCGGCGCCACCCGCTCGCCGTCGATCAGGTACTGCGTGTACCCCGCGCCCATACCGCGCAGCGAGATGACGCCGTTATTGATGGTGACGCCGGGCAGGCGCTTCAACACGTCGAGGAGCTGGGTGTCGCCGTACTTTTCGATTTCCTCGCGGCCTACCACCAGCTTCGCCGCCGTCGATTCGCGGCGCTCGTCGGTGGTGGTGTATCGTTGCGCCTTCACTTCGACCGCTTCGACTTCCTGCTTCTTGCCGGGCCGCGCTGCCGGCGGCTTTTCTTCCGCGGGTTCGCGTGACGCGGGCGGTGCTTCCGGATTCGGAGAGGCGGGGTCGGGCGCGTTCGCAGCCAGCGCGCGGCAAGGCTCGCCGAAACAAAACAACAAGATCGCACCGGCCAGCGCGAGTCGGAAGTTCAGCAAATGCGGGTACCCCTGATGGGGCGAATTGCGACAAGCAAATCGCCGTTGTTATTGTTCGCAAGCGGCCGAACCGGGTCCGGTCGCCTTTGATCCCTCGCCCATTATTCCCGTATCTTCCGCAACTTGGCAAATCGCTGCGATGAATTGACTTTTCTACTTGTACTTCACCACCACCAACCGGTCGTGCGCCGACTCCGCACCCCACACCTCGCCGCTGCGGCCGAGCAACTGCCGCACCGCCGGACCCGGCTGGTCGCTGGGGAAACTCTCCCACTTTTCGTTGGCGGGATCGAAGCGCATCAGCGCGCTACTGGTCCACTCCGTCGTCCACACCTTGTCGTCGCCGTCCACCCACACCGCGTAGGTGTGGGGACTTTTTACCGGCGGCACATAGGTTTTCCACGTCTTGGCGCCGCTGTCGTACATCGACAGATTGCCCGACAACCACTCGCTCACCCACACCCGCCCCTTGCTGTCCGACCACACACGGCGCGCGCCCTGGTCCTTGGTCGGCGGTGCGATCACCTCGGCCTTGCCGGTGACGATATCGATGCGCGCGATATGGCTGCCGGCCAGTGAGGCGTAAAACACTTCGCCCGCCGGTGTGGTGGTGATGCCGTAGGCGCCGCGGCCTTTCGGCGCTTTCCACACTTTCACTTCGCCCGATTGGGGATCGACACTGCCGTAGTAACCCTCCTGTCCGGTGTACCACAGCACGCCGTTTCTATCGAAGGTCGCGGTATTGAGATTGGTATACGGCGTGCCGGCCGGCAGCGGGAACAATTTCACCGCGTGGCTTTTCGGGTCCATGCGCGCGATCGCGTTCTGCCCGCCGTCGGTCACCCACGCCGCGCCGTCGGGGCCGGCGATCACGCCGTGCGGCGCGGAATCCTTGCCGAGCGGAATTTCCTCGGTCTTGCCGGTTTTCGGATCGAGGATGCCGAGCTTGCCGGTGCGCTGCGCGGTGTACCAGACGTTGCCGTCGGGCGCGGCCGCCACATCGTGCGGATGGCCGCCGGCGGGGACCGGATAGTAGCGGACTTCGGCGGAGAAAGTAATGGCGGAGCTGAATGCCAGTCCCGCAAACAATACGATGCGAATCGCTTTCATGGAAACCTCCTTGGCCTGCCAACCAGGTCGGGCACAAGGCAATACTGTAAGCGATTCGCTGCTAAACGTCAGCTTGAAGAAGCGGACGACAAAAGTGCTGTCGCCCCGGCGAAGGCCGGGGCCCAAGTTTGCTTGCGAGATGATGCGACGAAAATTGGACCCCGGCCTGCGCCGGGGCGACAATTGATTATTTCCTCTCCATTAACTTCCTTCTAGTTCGGGAGCACACGTTCGACAGTCCAGACCGGAAACAAAACTAAACCGGGTTTACTACGGCTCCACCGCCACCGCATCGGCCGGCACTGCCCCGGCATTGACGATCACGGTCGGCGCCAGCGGATTGGCCGCACTCATTAGCCACACGGCCAGCGTGTTATCCGGTTTCTTGAACACGATGTCGGCGGTGCCATCGCCATTCAGATCGGCGATAGCAAACACTTTCCACGTGGCGGGGACCGCCAGGTCGATCCAGCCCTGCACCGTCCTGCCGTTCATGGTCCAGATTTCCATGAGGCCCGCACCGTTTTCGAAAAACAGGTCGGCCTTGCCGTCGGCGTTGAAGTCCGCCAGGCGCGTCAGGGTATAGCCGGCCTGCACCGCGCGACCGACGACGGGCTCGTTGACGAATTGCCGATTGGGCAACGCAGTCAGGACGCGGACCTGATTGGCAGGACTCACAAAAATGAGATCGGCCATGCCGCCACCGTGCAGGTCGGCCGCCCCCACCAGACTCCAGGAGAGCGGCGCGCCGCCGCGCTGCTTCACTTCGGTAACAACACCGTCGTTCATGAACCACACGAACACCACACCGGTATCGTCCGGGTTGGGGCTCACGCCGGTGTAGCGCCAGACGATGTCGCTCCTGCCGTCGCCGTCCAGGTCGGCCACCGCATCGACCACCCAGCCAGCCTTCACGCCGCGCACCGCGCGGCGGCTGTCGGCGAAAGAGTCGAAATTGGTCCAGATGCCGACATCGTTGCTGGCCACATCCTGCAACAGCAAATCCGACTTGCCGCGCGCGCCGAAATCACCGACGCCGAGGACGCGATTGCCTGCACCCGGCGCCGCTACGGCGGTAAGGGAAATTTGATTCTGTGCATTGAGCTTCCCCGACAGCAGCACATCGCCCGAGCGGACCAGGATCTCGCCCCGGCCGTCGCCATCGGTGTCGATGCCACCCCGTCGCGACAGCAGCGAATACGGCTGCAGCGTTGCCGCCACCGCGAAGCCGGCCCCCGTGCCGATGCTGTTGTTGCTGGCGACGCTGCATTGCAGCGGCACGCCCAGCGGCAGCCCGGTCAGGACCAGCGGTGAAGCATTGCCCGAGACGGTGTAGTTCGCGGTGGAAGACGCACAGTTCAAGGTGTAGCCGGTGAGCGCAGGCACGGCGCCCGTGCCGCCGGCCGGTGCTGCCGGCGGTGCGAAGCTGCACGTCACCTGTCCGATACCCGCGCTGCACGCCACGTTTTGCGGCGGCGACTGCGTGCCCTGGCCGACCGTGAACGAGCCGGACGCGGAGGAGGATGCGACGTGGATGTCGCCCGGATCGTTTGCGTTTACCGAGCAGGTACCCAATTGCCCGGTCAGCGTCACTAAGCCGGTGGACGACACGCTGCAAACGGCCGGCGAACTGCCCGAGTAGGAAAGCACGCCGCTCGATGCGCCACTGGCGGTGATCTGGAACGGCGCATCCGAAACCATGCGCGCCGGCAACGCGCCCAGCGAAAACCCCTGCACGCGCTTGATGGTAAAGAACCACGCCGCGCCGGTGTTGCCGCTATCGCCGTCACCCCCCACCCAGACGCCGCTGCCGTCACCGATGATGCCGACGGAGAAACCCACGCCTGCGGCGCCCACGACATCGTTGGGCACCAGCCTGTTGCCGAGCTGCGTCCACACGCCGCTTTGCAGCTTGAAAATCCACGCCGTGCCGACGTTGGTATTGTCGTTGATGCCGCCGCTGACGATGGTCTGGCCGTCGGGGGTGATCTGCAGGCCGAGACCCAGGCGCCCCGTGCCGACCGCACCGGTCGCGGTCACCTTGGGGCCGAACTGCGTCCACACGCCGCCCGCGCGGGTATAGACCCACAACGCACCGGCGAAACCGTTGTCGTTGTAGCCGCCCAGCACGGCGGTGTTGCCGTCCGCCGAGAGGGTGGCGGTGCGGCCCAGCGCGGGGCTGCCGGTGGCGCCGGCCGGCAACAGCTTGCCGCCTTGCTGCGTCCACACGCCGCCCGAGCGCGTGTACACCCAGCCCGCGCCGATGACGCCGTTGTCGGTATGGCCGCTAATGACGGCGGTATTGCCGTCCGCGGAAAGGGCGGTGCCCGCGCCGAAGTTGGCAGCACCCACGGTGCCGGTGCCGAGCAGCTTGGCGCCCTGCTGCGTCCATACGCCGCCGCTGCACACGAAGAACCAAGCCGCGCCGGTGTTGCCGTTATCATCGGTGCCACCGGCCAGCAAGGTATTGCCATCGGCCGAAAGCGCCAGGCCGACGCTCTGCCGCGGCGCGCCGGTCGAACCGGTGCCGACCAGCTTGGCGCCCTGCTGGGTCCACACGCCGTTACTGCGCGTAAAAATGAAGGTGGCGCCGATGAGGGCGTTATCCTGGTAGGCGCCGATGGCGGCCGTGTTGCCGTCGGCCGAGAGCGCCACGTTGGCGCCGAAAAATCCGGCGCCGGTGAGGCCCGTCGGCAGGATCATCGGACCTTGGCGGACCCAGCTATCGCCGCTTCGCGTGTAGACGAAAGCCGCGCCGGTGTTGCCGTTGGCACGCGGCGCGCCGATCACGGCGGTGCTGCCGTCGGAAGATACGGCGAGGCCGAAGCCCATGCCGGCCGGTGAGGTGACGCCGCTGGCCACGTATTTGGCGCCGGCCTGCGCGACCTGCAGGGTTTGCGCGAAAGCGGGCGCTGCCAGCAGGGCCAGCCAACACAGCGAAGCGGCGTAACAGCGAATGCGTGTGTTCATGATTTTTTCCCTTTGGCCCACCCGCTCCGACAGGGGGCGCGAACCTGTATGGGTACGCATAAGGTAAACTCGGCCGGAGAAAAAGAATGCCGACAATTCGGCATTTCCCGCCCCATTTTTCCAGACAGTCATGCTCGAAAAGACCAATCCCGATTTCGCCCTGTTCGCGCAGCTGCCCGACGACTTCGTGCGCGCCCTGGCCGCGCGCGGCGTGGTGCGTCATTTGCCGCGCAACGCCATGTTGATGACAGAAGGTACGGTGAGCGACCGCCTGTACGTCATCCTCGACGGCCGCGTGCGGGTGTTTTCCGCCGATGTAGAGGGACGCGAAATCGTCATCGATATCCGCGGCCCAGGGGAAATCATCGGTGAACTCGCCATCGACGGCCGGGGGCGCGCGGCGTCGGTGGCTACGCTGGAAACCTGCGTGGTCGCCGAGCTTTCGCACGCGGCCCTGCGCGACGAAGTGGCCACCAACCCCGACTTCGCCTGGCGCTTCATCCTGACGCTCACCGAGCGCGTGCGCGAGGCCACCGCTACCGCCCGCGACCTGGCGCTGCTCGATGTCTACGGCCGCATCGTCAAGCTGCTGGGCGAACTGGCGATGCGCGATGGCAACGCGCACTACGTGGGCCGCATCACCCAGCAGGAAATCGCCGAACGCGTGGGCGCTTCGCGCGATATGGTGGCGCGCGTGCTGAAGGCGTTATGTGACGGCGGTTACATCGCCATGGACGGCAAGCGCATCGACTTTTTGAAAGCGTTGCCGGCGCGGGGGTAGTGGGCGCTGGTGGTCGGCTGATTGATTTTAGAGTTGTCATCCCGGCGAAAGCCGGGATCCAGTGTCGTTTCACCCTACGCACAATCTACGACACAAACGCCACTGGACCATGGCCCTCATCGCCAGGCGTACCGCGGGCGGCCAGTTTGCTCCCGCGTCGACCATCGCACGCGCCGAATATTCTCGTGTGAAGGCAACTCAACAAACCCGCCAGAAATGATCAATTGCGGCACGCGCACGGGCGGGAATACATTGCACCACGAGCCGCCGTCGGCGCGGCATCGGTGCAACCACCGGGGAGGCGGACATGCTGAGAATCTACGGCGATGTGTATTCGGGCAATTGTTACAAGATCAAGTTGCTGCTGAAACAACTGGGCAGGCCGTACGAATGGGTGCACATGGACGTCGTCCGTAAGGAAACCCGCACCCCCGAATTCCTCGCCAAGAATCCCAACGGCCGCATCCCGCTATTGGAAATCGACGACGACACCCACCTCGCCGAATCCGGCGCCATCCTGCACTACCTCGCCGAGGGCAGCGCCTTCCTGCCGGCCGACCGCTTCGCGCACGCGCAGGTGCTGCAGTGGATGTTTTTCGAGCAATACAGCCACGAACCCTACATCGCCACCGTCCGCTACCTGATCCGCTACCTCGGCCGTCCGCCGGAACACGAGGCCACCATCCAGCAAAAGATGGCGCCCGGCTACGCGGCGCTCGACGTGATGGAACACCACCTCAAAAAGAACACGTTCTTCGTCGGCGAAAAATACTCGATCGCCGACATCGCCCTCTACGGGTACACCCACGTCGCACACGAAGGCGATTTCGATCTTGCGCGCCACCCGGCGATCCGCGCGTGGATCGAGCGTGTCAGGGATCAGCCGGGGTATGTGGAGATGGATGGTTGATTTGCGGTGCCGTGAGCCTGAGATCGCTCGCCAACCAGGCGAGCTGCTCTTTACTCTATTGCGGAGCAGCGGTTTTGAACTTACCACCCGCAATCGTCATCGGAATCAACAGCGCCGCAAAGAGAACGTGATGCCAGATGGGTACATACGCCCAAGACATCGTCACCTTCAGTAAACCAAACGCCAGCAGCACAATGCCGAGGATAAGCGGCGCGCGTTGGTTTTCGCGGGCGATCCGCGCGGCCAGAAAGCCGGCTATCACCGAGGCGAAGCAACCCAGGATGATTTGTATGAGAAGAATCATCGTATCCGCGCTGAACGCACCGCCGCTTTTGATGGCCGCCGTGAACGCGACTTGATGTGCGCCGAACCACGCCGGCCAGATCGCCGAAAAAATCTTTTCGGCTCCGATCCACACGATCAGCCAGGCAACAAATCCGCCAAAAACACCCAAGGCAATTTTCATCATGGTTTCCTCCTGTTTGTGTTCTGGAATGTAAGGGAAATTCAGGTCAGTTGCACCGGATCCCGCAGCGTGGTGCAAAAAGCCTAGCGGTGCTGATCCACCAAAATTGTATTCCCATCCGGATCGGCAATCATGAAGCTGGCCGGGCCGGTGGTGGTTTCATCGGCTTCGGACAACATTGAAATCCCCTGCGCCTTCAGCCGTCGCTGCAATTCGCGCACGTCGGTGAAGGGGTCCACGTGCTGCGCATTGCTGTCCCAGCCGGGGTTGAAGGTGAGGAGGTTTTTCTCGAACATCCCTTGGAACAGCCCGATGTTGTGGTCCCCGTTTTTCAGGATCAGCCAATTCTGCGCCTGGTTGCCGCCGAACACGACAAAGCCCAGCTTTTGGTAAAAGACCTTCGAGGCCTCGATGTCCTTGACGGCGAGGCTGACCGAGAAATTTCCGAGTTCCATGATGTTCTCCCGTGGTGTTGTGTAGAGACAAGCGTAAAAACCACGTCGTCCCAGCGAAGGCTGGGATGAGATGGCCATATCGGGCCACCCAGTCCGTTCAATCTTGAATAGAGGAAGGACTGGATTCCAGCCTTCGCTGGAATGACGAGCCTAAAGAGTGCCAGTAATGCACAGCGGCTCTATGCCACCACCGCACGCGCCACGACGAACTCTAGCCGTCAGCCCCCACCAAACGCATCATACAAACGGATGATTTTGGACGATTTCGTTAAAAATCATCCGAAAGTGTGCGAAAGGAGCCGCTACTTCCTTGCACGGCAGCCCAGGCAGCGGTCAACTTTTCCGCCCCGCCGTTCGCGAAACCCCCACCAACTCCAGCGTCTCCTCCACCGTCTCGCGAAACGCCGCCACCAGCGGCGCTTGCGCGGCGCGGCGTTGGTAGAAGGCCATGCGCAGTTCGCCGGGATCGGGGAAGCCCTCTTTCGCGGTGAGGATACGCATGCCCGGCTGCAGCATGGTGGCGGGCAGGATCGAGATGCCGACGCCGGAGCTGACCGCTGCCTGCACGCCGGCCATGCCGCTGCCGGTGAGCGCGATGCGATACGCGCGTTTCTTGCGAGCGAGCGTAGATAGTGCCAGTTCGCGAAAGGCGCACGGCGCCGACAGGAGAGCCAGCGGCACCGGCTGGCCGCGCTCCAGCGCGAAGTCGCGCGCGCAGGCCCAATGCAGCGGCTCGCGCCAGATCGGCGGCTCGCTGTCGGCGTCTTCGCAGCGGACGATCACCGCATCGAGCTCATCGGCGGCGAGCGACTTCATCAGCCAGCGCGACAGGCCGATGCGCACTTCCAGGTGCGCCAGCGCGTGGCGTTTGGCGAAGCGCGCCAGCAGCGCCGGTACCTGCTGCGGGTGGAAGTATTCACTGATGCCGACCCGCAACTCGCCCGCCACCGGTGGGCGCGTCACCGCGCGCACCGATTCGTCGTGCAGCGCCAGGATGCGCCGCGCGTAGCCGAGCAGGTTTTCGCCGGCAGAAGTCAGCGCCAGCGAGCGGCTGCTGCGTTCGAACACGCGCGCGTCGAGCAGTTCCTCCAGGCGCTTGATCTGCAGGCTGATGGCCGATTGGGTGCGTGCCACCAGCTCGCCGGCGGCGGTAAAGCTGCCGCTGTCGGCCACGGCGACGAAGCTGCGCAGCAAGTCGATATCGAGATTGGGGGTGCTCATAATGTATGAGATTTTCTCATGGTTGCCATCAATACAATTCGTTGTACAAATGTATTGTGCAAGCGCAGAGTGGCGCTGTCAACCGTGTAACAGGAGTCCGCCATGGAAAGAGCCGGCAAGCTGGAATTGTTTCTACTGGAAAAAGAATTGCGCCGCCTGCGCAGCGAATACGCCCGCGACTGGTTCGTCTGCGCCGTCGTCAGTTTTAACCACGCCGTGCGCAAACTGGTCCACCGACTGGCGCATTGAAAAATAAGGGCCGTCGTTCGGAGTCGCAGGCGAAAAGCAAAGGGCTGTCATTCTGAGCGTAAGCGAAGAATCTCATCCGACCCAAATTGGGAAGCGCTTCTTATCCGCGGGATGGGATCCTTCGCTTACGCTCAGAATGACAGTTTTTTATTA
>CAZCKI010000006.1:0-18927 GCA_964498815.1 uncultured Burkholderiales bacterium | reverse complement strand
CTGTTGCTCTGATCCTCACCTCGCGGTGGATGGGTGTTACCCACTACCCTGCCCTGTGGAGTCCGGACTTTCCTCTGCGAACAAGTTCGCAGCGACTGTCTGGCGCGCTTCCGCGGGCATTATCTCATGCGGCCCCTTGCGCGTCCCTGCTATAACCGGGGCGAAAGTAATACGCATCGTCGTAAAAGGCCGGCGATTCGTTGCGCGCATCCCAGCCGGGAATGCCGAGCAAGGGCAGGGGATGCAAATTTCGCGGCGAGGAGAGGTGTTCCGGCTGGACGATCCAGCTCGCGGCCAGTGTATCGGCTCGCGAGACCTGGGCTGCGTGATCGGCGGCCAGGAAATCTTCGTCGACGCCAAACAGCAAGGCCTTGGCCGTCAATCCTACGTAGGGTTGCAGTGACTTTTCCAGCACGCCATGTCCCGCCAAAAACCAGCGCATGCAGCGCTGTACCTCTTTCCGGCGATCGACGAACAGTTCCCGCCAGCGAAAGGCGCGGACGAGTTCGAGCAAATCGGGCCGGGTCGAGACGACGATCAGGCCGTTTTCATCGAACAGCGTCAAAACATCGCGCTCGACCGATCGGGCGCGCGCTTCGGCCTCGCCACCGGCCGCAAGACTTTGCGCGTGCTGCTCGCTGATGGCGGCCTTGCTGCGCGGAAACGCGAGCCACTGCACAGCGTTGAGCAGATCGTGCCAGTTGTCGCGGGTGGCGATTTCGCCGTGGGTGGCGATACGGGTTTCGTAGTGGAGCGCGCTCGCTTCAGCGGCAATGAACCGGATCTGCGCGCCACGTGCGTTGCAAATTCCGCATTGCCGCGCGAGGTCGTTCAAGCGGGCGTGCGTGGGCCAGGAGACCGGGTCCAGCGATGTAAGCGCTTCCCGGACGGCGCCGAAATACGCTGTGGACCAACGCACGCCGGCTGCCGGCCAAGAAAGCGCCGAGCCTGCGGACGGCGTTTTCACCCCGGCGTGGCCATTCGCCAAGCGAGGCTTTCGCCGGCGCGCAAAGGCACCAGCGCCGAACCGGGAAAAGGCAGGGATGCCGGCACCGTCCAGGGCTCCTTCTTCAGTGTCACGGTATCGCGATTGCGCGGCAGGCCGTAAAAATCCGCACCGTAGAAAGAAGCAAAGGCTTCCAGCTTGTCGAGCGCATTCACACTTTCGAACGCTTCGGCGTAGAGCGCCATCGCATGCAGGCCGGTGTAGCAACCGGCTGCGCAACATTCCGCTTCCTTGGCCGTTTTCGCGTGCGGCGCGCTGTCGGTGCCGAGGAAGAACTTCGGGTTGCCGCTGGTGGCGGCTTGCAGCAGCGCAATGCGGTGCGATTCGCGTTTCAGCACCGGCAGGCAGTAAAAGTGCGGGCGCAGGCCGCCTTTGAAAATCGCGTTGCGGCTGTAAAGAAGGTGTTGCGGCGTTATGGTGGCGGCGACATTGCCGCTTGCGGTCAGCACGAACTTGACCGCGTTGGCGGTGGTGATGTGCTCCAGCACGATGCGAAGCCTGGGGAAACGCAGCACCAGCGGAATCAGGTGGCGCTCGATGAAGACTTTCTCGCGGTCGAACACGTCGACGTCGTTCGAGGTCACCTCGCCGTGCACCAGGAGCGGCATGCCGGCCTCCTGCATGGCGGCGAACACGGCATCGCATTTCGATAGATCGGTGACGCCCGAATCGGAATTGGTGGTCGCCCCCGCCGGGTAATACTTGACGGCGTGCACGAAGCCGCTCGCCTTGGCCTCGGCAATCGATTCTGGTGGCGTGCTATCGGTGAGGTACACCGTCATCAACGGTTCGAAGTCCACACCCGCCGGAATCGCTGCGACGATGCGCTCGCGGTAGGCGCGCGCCTCCGCCACGGTGCGGATCGGCGGGTTCAGGTTGGGCATGACGATGGCGCGGGCGAACTGGCGCGCGCTGTCGGGCAGCACCGCTTGCAACGCTTCACCGTCTCGAAGGTGCAGATGCCAGTCGTCGGGGCGGGTCAGCGTCAGTTCGGTCATGCCGCAATTATATCGGGCGCGCTGCGTGGACCCGCAAAATAATCCGGTTGCGGATCATCCGGCTGCGTCTGCCATGCGCGAAATTTCCTCGATGGTATAGCGTGGTGTGATGTGCTGCGGGCAATTCCAGTCGAAGGCCTTGACGGCAAAGATCACAATGCGTTCCACCGACGCGCTGTCGTCCCCCGTGTCCACCAACCTGGTAAGCTCGCCGGCCTCGGCCAACGGGATTGCCTTCGCTTCGGCGAACACTTTCAACCGCCGCTGATTGGCGTAGTCCATGAAGAACAAGGACGTCTTGGATTGCGCCGCGATATTGCCGGCGCTGAGGTATTGCCGGTTGCCGCGGAAATCGGCGAATGCCAGGCGCGTGTCGTCCAGCACCTTGACGAAACCGGGCGGACCTCCGCGAAATTGAATGTAGGGCCAGCCGTCCTCGTTGACGGTCGCCAGATAAAAGCCGTCCCTCGCGGCGATGAATTCCGCTTCCTGCGGGCCCAGATGGGCATTGTCGCGATCTCGCAATTCGGCGTTCGCATAAGCGCGCCGCGAACCCTGCCGCGATTGTTCACGCTGCACACTGGGGGTGAAAGCAATGGAAAAGTAGGGATTTGCCATGTTGCATCCTCGAAGCGGAAGTGTCCCGGAAGGTGGGGCGGCCGTTTGGCCGCCACCTTCCGCTTACAGTTGACCCAAACCGCCGTCGACGGTGAGTTCGGCGCCAACAATGTAACCGGCCTGTGCGCTGCCCAGGAACAAGGCGGCTTCGGCGATTTCTTCCGCAGTGGCGAAACGCTTCATCGGAATGCCGGCCAGCATGCCCTCGACCGTGACTTTCAATTCCGCCTCGTTTAAGCCCAGTCGCCCGAAGATCGGTGTGAACGTAGCGCCCGGGCTCACCGCATTGACGCGAATGCCGCGTGGCAGGAGCTCCGCCGAGAAGGTGCGCGCGAAGGAGCGTACCGCTGCCTTGGCTGCGGAATAAACGCTGATACCCGGCCAGCCCTTGGCATTTACCACCGAGCTATTGAGTACGATGGCGGCGCCGTCATTCAAGTGGGGCAGCGCCTTTTGCACGGTGAAGAAAAGCCCTTTTACGTTAATGTCGAACTGTTCGTCGTAAAACGCTTCGGTGGTATCGGCAAGCGGCATGCCTTTGTAGATGCCGGCGTTGGCGAACAAGAAATCGACCTTGCCCAGTTTTCGGCTAACTTCGGCATAGACGCGGTCCAGGTCGTCAAGACTGGCGACGTCGGCACGAATGGCGAGTACGCCCAGTTCCTTGGCGACTGCGTCGAGTGTTGCGTTGTCGCGGCCGGTGATGGCGACACGGGCGCCTTCAAGGACCAGCTGACGGGCAGCGGCGACGCCGATGCCGCTGTTGCCGCCGGTGACGAGAGCGACTTTGTTTTCATAGCGTTTCATGGTGAGGTTCCTGGACTATTTATTTGGCAGTGTCGACGTAGTCGAACTTGGCCGGTTGACTGATGAAAAAGATGCATTCGTTGGGCGAGATGCACTTGGTGACGTGCGCTTCGCCGCCTTTTTGCAGCCAATACGAACCGACGGGCAGCGGCACATCCTTGCCATTGACTTGCACGTTGACGGCCACGCCGGAAATGACCACGCCGTAGTAATCCCCGGTGTGGGTATGGAGGTTGCTGACGAAGCCGGCCGGCATCTTGATAAAGGTACCGTGGGCGCCGTGGGCGAGGTCGCCGTAGGCGGGTGCAGCCTGGAGTTCGCCGGTGGCGTTCTTGACGCCGGTTGCACCGTACTTCAATTCCGTCACGGGTGTACTGACCGACGCGCCGGTCGAAGGCGCGGAGTGCGTACCGAACGCCGGCAACAGGGCAGCAGCGAGAACTGCGGCCCGGAACGATTTGGATTGCAGATACTTCATGCTGGTTCCTCTTGTGCTTGGATTGAGAGTGGTTGTCCGGCGGAGGCGCGAGCCTCGAGACGCGCAAGCGGCTCGCACCACGCCGGGAGATTTGGCGGTATCAGGCCGCCGTGCGTATCGCAGTCACCACCGGAAAATCGAGTTCGGTTCCGGCGACTTCGTTGAGGTAGTTGGTGAACGTGTTCAAGGCCACGGCCAGCACGATTTCCACCACTTCGCCATCGCTGAAGCCGGCGGCTTTGACGGCAGCCAGATCGGCGTCGACCACATGTCCCCTGGCCTGCGTGACTTGCACGGCAAAGCGCACAGCGGCATCGGCCTTGATGTCATTGGAGCGACCGTTGCGGTTAGCCGAGATTTCGACATCGTCCAGCTTCGCGACATTGCGGGCCAGGTAGGTATGCGCGGATAGGCAGTAGCCGCAACCGTTCACTTCCGAAACGGCCAGCGCGATCCGTTCCAGGGTTTGTTTGGAGAGCGTGCCTTCGCCGGACGCGGCGCTGAGGCCGGTATAGCCCTTCAGCGCGGACGGGCTGTTGGCAACCGTGCGAAACAGGTTGGGGACGACGCCAAGCGCTTTGCCGACGGCATTCAAGGTGGCTTGAGCGGCGGCAGGGGCGGTATCGACGGACGGGAATGTGTTCAGGCGGGACATGTTGAGACTCCTTGTGAGGTCGTGGGACCGAGTCATTTCGGTGTGGAAGCATTGTTAACTATTCCGATTTAATTGATAAGGCAGTATTTTCAAGATACTTACTTCCAAATAATGAGATAATAAAACCGTCACCTTGCGCGCGGGTCTTTGCCCATGGATCAACTCGAATCGATGCGGGTGTTTGCTGCGGTCGCCCGCGAAGGCGGCTTTTCCGCTGCCGGCCGCAGCCTGGGAATGCCCTTGCCGACGGTGAGCCGCAAGGTTGCCGAGCTGGAAGAGCAGCTCGGCGCCAAGCTGCTGCTGCGCTCGACACGCAACGTAACGCTGACCGACAGCGGCAAAACCTATTTCGCGGCGTGCCGGCGCATCCTCGATGACCTGCGCGACGCCGACGAGGAAGTGAGCGGGGAATACCGCTCGCCCAAAGGCGAGTTGGCGATTACCGCACCGGTCGGTTTCGGCCGGCAGCACTTGCAACCGGTCGTGCACGATTTCCTGGCGGCGTACCCCGATATCGATGTGAACTTGGTGATGGTGGATCGCATCGTCGATCTGCTCGAGGACAAAATCGATTGCGCGGTACGCATCGGCCAGCTGCCGGATAGCGCACTGGTGGCGAAGCCCTTGGGGACGATACAAATGATGGTGGTGGGCTCGCCGCAATACCTCGCCAAGGCCGGCGTTCCCGCACATCCGCGGGAACTGACGCAGCACCAATGCATTTCCTGGACGTCGCTGGGCCCGTTTCGCGCGTGGGAATTTCGCCCGTCGGCCGGGCGCGCGCCGAAAACGGTCGAGATGGCGCCGATCAACGTGCGCCTTGCGACCACCTCACCGGATTCGGCGATCCTCGCGGCGGTGGCAGGTGTCGGCCTGCTGCAGGCGACGAGCTATCAAGTGGAGCAGCACCTGCGAGCCGGCGAACTGATCCCGGTGCTACGCGAATTCGAAACCGCCGCGATCCCGGTGAGTCTCGTTTATCCCAGCCAGCGCATCCTTTCGCTGAAGTTGCGCGCGTTTCTCGATTTCTCAACGCCGCGATTGAGTGCTCGGCTGGCCGATATCACATCATTTATCGAGAGGTAACGGCGGCGACCTGCGGCAATCGCCTCCAAGCCAAATTGGGCGATTTGCTATTCACCCTTTATGCGTAGCGCCAATTCGTAGAGCCGATTTTTCTTTTCGCCCGTCAATTGCACAGCCAACGCGACCGCCTGTTTGACGGGCAGTTCGGCGAGCAATATTTGCAGCGTCTTATTCAGCAGCGCCTCCTTGCCTGACTCTCCTGTAGCATCCGCATCTTCTCGCGGAGTGGAAAGCACCAGCACAAATTCGCCCCGGCTGTTGTTTTCGTCCGCTTGCAGCCAAGCAACCGCTTCGGCCAATGGCATGCGGCGTATGGTCTCGAATTTCTTGGTGAGTTCTCGACAGATCACCAGTTCTCGGGTGTCGCCGAACGCTTCGTGCAGCGCGGCGATGCTTTCGGCGATGCGGTGCGGGGATTCGTACAGCACGATCGCGTACGGCACCGACCGCAGGCCTTCCAGCACGCGCTTGCGTTCACCGGCCTTGGCCGGCAGGAAGCCGTGGAACAGGAAGCCGTGCTCGCCCTCGCCGCTCGCCGAAATTGCTGTAACCACTGCGCTGGCCCCGGGGACCGGCACCACCTTATGGCCGGCCGCGTGTACAGCAGCGACCACGCGGGCACCAGGGTCACTCACTGCGGGTGTGCCGGCATCGGTGACCAGCGCCACCGACTTGCCTTCTGCGAGCAGCTTGACGATGCCGTCGGCCGCATCGCGCTCGTTGTGTTCGTGCACCGCGATCAATTTGGCCTTGATGCCGAAGTGTTCCAGCAACGATCGCGTGTGGCGGGTGTCTTCGGCGGCGACCACGTCGACCGCCCGCAGGGTTTCCTGCGCGCGTGCGCTGAGGTCGCCCAGATTCCCGATGGGAGTAGCGACCACATATAATGCACTGATGAGTTTTCCGTCCACGATAATCTTCGGCAAATTCTTCCGGTTGCTGGCGCTGCTGGTGGCATGCGCCTTGCCTGCATTCTCGGTGGAAGCCGTTCCCGGTGCAAGCGCGCAGACTCCGCCGGCACCGGCTGCAAGTGCGCCGGAAAAGAAGATCGTCATCGTCCCGAGCGAAGAAAAGGGAACGGACAAGGCAGCGGACAAGCCGGCCGCCAAGGTCGATGAACCTTCAGCCGAGAAGGAATCCGCCAAAGTTGCCGAGGCTCCTGCCCCGGAGAAAAAGCAAAGGCCGATCGCGCTGATCCTGCCGGTAGGGTCCAAGGTATTCGGCAAGGTGGCCGAGGCGGTGAAGCTGGGATTCATCGCCGGCGCCGAGGCCGACGGCAAGGATGCGCCGCCGTACCGCATCTACCCAGCCGACGACGACGGTGCGGCGCTTGCCAACCTGTACCGCAAGGCCGCCACCGAGGAAGTGGCCGCCGTAGTAGGCGGTGTAACCAAGGACGGCGCGGCGCTGATGCTGCGCGAAGCCGGTTACCTGCCGACGCTGGCGCTGAATGCGCCGGGAGAAGGCTCTACCGTCGATTGGCCCGACAAGTTCTATTACATCTCGCTCAACCTCGATAGCGAGGCGCGCATGGCGGCGCGCGCGGCGTTCGAGGAAGGCCAGCGTCGCGTCGTCGTGCTCGCCACCACCACGCCGCTCGCCAAACGCCTGCAGGACACTTTTGAAAAGGAATGGCTGCGGCTGGGCGGCGAAATCGCGCTGCGCATCGTCTATTCGGGAGATTCCGCCGAGGCCGAAAAGATCCGCGCCGCCATGGACAAGTTTTACGACAAGGACAGCGAGAAATACAAAGTCGACGGTGTCTTCCTCGCCGCCGACACCCGCAGCGCCCGCCAGGTGCGGCCGTACCTGCCGGCTTCGATCCCGGTCATCGCCACCTCGCACACGCTCGATCCGCGCGCAGGCGCGGTGGAAAGCCTCGACCTGGAGAGTGTCCGCTTCCAGGAAATGCCGTGGTTCGTGGAGCGCGATCACCCGGCCGTGATGATCTACGCGCGGCCTCCCGACGACATGCCGATCGACTACGAACGCCTCTATGCGCTCGGCATCGACGCCTGGCGACTGGCGCGGCTGATCGTCAAACACGAGAAAGCGCGCGACATTCCACCGATGGACGGCGTCACCGGGCAGATCAGCCTCGACGACCATCAGTTCATCCGCAAATTGACCGCGGTGGAAATGCACGACGGCCGACCGCAGCTCTACAGGCCCTCCGAATGAAAATCGCCGCGCTGTTCGGCCGCAAGCAGCGCGGCGACCGCGCCGAGCACCTCGCCGAAAAATTCCTGCGCAAGCAGGGCATGAAAACCATCGAGCGCAACTATCGCACCCGTCAGGGCGAAGTCGATCTGATCATGAAGGACGGCGCCGGCTTCGTGTTCGTCGAAGTGCGGCTGCGCAGCAGCCAGGACTACGGCGGTGCCGCCGCCAGCATCGGCCACAGCAAGCAGCAGCGCATCATCGCCGCCGCCCAGCACTATCTCAGCGGCCGGGTCGCGCTGCCGCCTTGCCGTTTCGACGTGATTCTATTGAACCAACTCGACGCCGACGCGATCGAATGGATCAAGGACGCCTTTGGTGCGTAAAATGCCGCCAAGCCCATGCAGGGGACGCCGTCTATGCCCTGCCTTGCAAGCCGGTCGAACCCATTTTTTCGGAGGTACATGATGCGCCTGCTCAACGCTCTCTTGCTGGTCGTTTGCGCGACCCTGTTGCAGGGTTGCTTTACCCTCGCCGCTACTGGCGTCGGCGCCGCTGCGCTGGCGATCGACGACCGGCGCACCGCCGGCATCCAGGTGGAAGACGAAAATGTGGAGTGGAAAGCGCGCTTCGCGCTCATCAACAAGTTCAAGGATGCGCACGTCAACGTCACCAGCTTCAACCTGGGCGTGCTGCTGACCGGCGAAGCGCCGACCGAGGACATGAAAAAAGACATCGGTACTGCCATCAAGGACATCCCCAGCGTGAAGAACGTGACCAACGAACTGCAGGTCAGCGGCAATTCCTCGTTCACCTCCCGCTCCAGCGATTCGATCGTCACGACCAACGTCAAGTTCCGCTCGATCCGCAACGGCGTTTTTTCGCCAAACCATGTCAAGGTCGTCACCGAAAATGGCACGGTATTCCTGATGGGTGTGGTCACCAAGGAGGAAGGCGATGCCGCAGCGGAAATCGCTCGCACCACTAGCGGCGTGCAGCGGGTGGTGAAAGTATTCGAGTACATCGACAAGCCGCCGGGCAAATAGTCATCTCCGCAGAAAAGCCGGCTTGCGCCGGCTTTTTTCGTTCTGGCGTGTCGGTGTAACATGCGCGTATGAAAACACTATCCTCCCTCGTACTACTCTCGCTGGTCGGCCTAACTTTCGGCGCCAATGCCGCCGAGCCGGTGTCCAAGAAAGGCGGCACGACCGACGCCGCCTTCTCCAAAATTGCCGATGCGGTCCTGCAGGACAATTTCCGCAGACACCCGGCCTCCGCGACCGATCTAGGCATTCACAAGTACGACGGCCGGCTCGAAGACATCTCGCGCGCCGCTCGCACCAGCGAGTCCAACGCGTTGAAGGCGTTTCGCAAGAAACTCGCCGCGCTCGATGCTGCGGCACTGTCGCCCGCCAACCAGCTCGACCGCGAACAACTTCTGATGGCGATGGATGCCGGCATCCTCAGTCTCGACGTCATCCGCCAATGGACCAAGGATCCGGACAGCTACAGCGGCGGCATTACCAACGCCGCCTACAGCATCATGAAGCGCGCCTACGCGCCGGCCGACGTGCGGCTGAAGGCCCTGATCGCGCGCGAAGAGAAAATGCCGGCGGCACTCGCCGAAGCACGGAAGCTGCTCGATAACCCGCCGCGTATCTATACCGAGATCGCCATCGAACAGGTCGACGGCAACATCAGCTTTTTCCGAGACGACGTGCCGGCGGCCTTCGAGGAAGTGAAGGACAAGGCCCTGCTCGCGAAATTCGCAAAGTCCAATGCGGCTGTCATTGCGGCGCTGGGTGAATACAAGAAATTCTTGCAGAACGATCTGCTGCCGAAATCGAAGGGCAGTTTTGCGTGGGGCGCCGAAACCTACGCCAAGGCACTGGCCGCCAATGAGGACGTGACCGTGCCGCTGGATAAGTTATTGCAATTCGCCGAGGCGAGCCGGCAAAAGAACGAAGCCGCCTTCCAGGCCACCGCCAAGCTGATCGACCCGAGCAAGCCCGCCGACGAGGTGCTCGCCGCTTTGCAAAACGATCACCCTGCCCCCGGCGACCTGTTGAAGGTGACGCAGGACGAATTGAATTCCCTGCGGAAATTCATCGACGACCGCCACATCCTTACTATCCCGCCTTCAGATCCGGCGAAGGTCAAGGAAACGCCGCCGTTCCAGCGTTCCACCACCTCGGCCTCAATGGATACGCCCGGCCCCTTCGAGACCGCCAAGCTGGGCGGCTTCTACAACATGACCCTGCCTGATCCACGCAACAGCGCAGCCGAGCAGGCCGATTTCATGCGCCAGTGGTACTACGCCTCGATCACCAATGTCTCGGTGCACGAGGTGTATCCCGGTCACTATCTGCAGTTCCTCTACGCCAAGACCTTTCCCAGCGACGTGCGCAAGGTGTACGGCGCCAACACCAACATCGAAGGCTGGGCGCACTACTGCGAGCAGATGATGCTGGACGAAGGCTTCCACATGGGGGAACCGAAGTACCGCCTCGCGCAGTTGCAGGACGCGCTCTTACGCAACGTGCGCTTCATCGTCGGCATCAAGCTGCACACGCAGGGCATGACGGTCGAAGAGGCCATCAAACTGTTCGAGACCCAGGGCCATCAACCGCACCCGGTGGCCGTGTCCGAGGCCAAGCGCGGCACGGCGGATGCGCTGTACGGTTACTACACGATGGGCAAGCTTGCGATCCTGAAATTGCGCGAGGACTACAAGGTGAAGATGGGCGACAAGTATAGCTTGCTGAAATTCCACGACTCGTTCATTGCGCTGGGGCCTTTGCCGATGCCGTTGATTCGCAGGGCGATGCTGGGTGAGGCTGGGGAATTGTTTTAGCAGGTTTTCTTCAACGAATGACTGCAATCGACCAATATGGAAATTTCAAAAATGCTTGCCAAATTGTCCGGAAGCAGCCGTTAAAATGCACTAAGTAAATGAAAATGGCTATCCAATGACTGAGCAGCATACGTCTGGGGTCACATTCAATCCTTGGCGACACATTCCGTTTGCGTTTCTCTCTTGGGCAATCGGATGCTCGGGCCTGGGTTTTGTTGCCGCCGCTATTTCAGGGCAGCATGGATCCATTGTCCTATTTATGCTTGGGGCAGCAATTGGCGTTACTGGTGCATGCGTGCATAGCGTACTGCTGCTTGTCGTAAGTTTTAGGCGTCAGTCTCGATTGAGTCAAACAATGCTTCTGTGGGTTGCTATCGCATCAATATTGTGGATGCTCATAGTCACGCTTGAAGGAAACGCAAGCAAATCCCTCAGCGACATGTCGCTGTTCTTTCTTCAGTATGTGGCGACACCTACCCTTGTTGCTGCAACCCTTTTCAACTTTGTGGTGAACCGCGCGATGATGTCAGACGCGTCGGAAAACATGGGGGCAGACCAGTGATCGGCAGCAGCGGTAGACAGTTCTATGCTGAGACAGAGGGCGCGCTCGTCTGTGAAATTTGGGCCGGCACGCGCTAACCCTGTGCTCAAATTCTCTCCATTTGGTCTCTGCGCGCTACGCGATTACGCCGCCCGCTTCTTCAACCACCGCAACACCGCCCCGATCAGCGGAAAAATCTCATACAACTCCCCCGCCGCATCCCAATAATCGCGGTGATAGTCCACCCGTCCATCGGGTGCGAAACGCAGGTGTGTGAGCCCGTGGATTCGCCGCAGCCGGTCCGGCTGGAAACCGCGGATGCGGAATTCAAAATCCCAGATCAGCGTGGCGTTGTCGCCTTCGGCGATAGTTTCGATGATGGTGAAGCGCGGCTCGATGAGGCGCACGAACATGTCGGCGAAAATCTTTTGGATGGCCGGCAGGCCGCGCACCTCATTGAAGGGATCGCGGAAATAGGCGCCTTCGCTGTAGATGGTGGCGATCGCCTCGACCGACTGCGGTGTCAGAGTCTGCCAATAGTCCACCACGCGGGCCAGCGCCTGTGCATTCATGGTTCAGGCTCGCGTCATTTTGCGGATGGCGCGGAAGTAGAGCGAATACGGCAGGTGGCGCAGCAGCTTGAGTGTGCGCGTAAAGCGCTTGGGGAAGTGGATTTCAAAATCACCGCGTTCGAAACCTGCGATGATCTCGGCTGCCGCTTCCTCGGGGGAAATCAGCGCCGGCATCCTGAAGTCGTTTTGTGCCGTGAGCGGCGTCCGGACAAAGCCGGGGTTGATCACATAGACGTCGAGACCCTTGCCATGCAAATCGAGATACAGCGTTTCGGCGAGGTTGATGAGCGCCGCCTTGGTGGGGCCGTACACGAGGCTCTTGGGCAGTCCGCGATACCCCGCCACCGACGACACCAGGGCGATGCCGCCGGCCCTGGCCGCCATCAGACGCGGGATCACCACCGAGAGGCCGTTCAGGAAGCCGCCGAGGTTCACGGCTATCATCTGCTTTGCCACTGCAAGGTCCAACTCCCAGGCGCGCATGGCCTTATATTCGCCGGCCATGAAAACCACCAGGTCGTAGCCGCCCCACTGCTTCGCAAGGCAGCGATCGGCGGCCTCGATGTCGGCCGCCTTCGTGATGTCGAGAGGCAAGACCAGCGTGCCCTGTCCCATCCTGTCCGCCAGTTCCCGAAGCTTGTCGGTACGCCGCGCGGAAATCGCCACGCTCGCGCGGCGCTGGTCCAACGACTCGGCCAGCGCCGCACCGATGCCGGACGAGGCACCGATGATCCACACGCGTTTACCCGACCAGTCGATGATTTTTCTATTTAGCGACACGGCATTTGTTCCCATCCCGTTCTGTAATCGATCTATCCCCTGTCCCCGCGAAGGCAGCGGGGCGGCCACCGTTTAGGGCCGGGACCCAATTTTCCATAACGCCTAATCAACCCAAATTGGGCCCTCGCCTTCGCGGGGGCGGGGCAACTTGCGCCCGCTAAACAGGAAGCCAAAAAATTGCCGCGTCACTTCAGCGCTTGCGAAAAAAGATGCTGATCTCGGCAAACTGCACGCCGAACTTGCTCATCCTGGTACGGTTGCTGAGCGTCTTGTCGTCGATCATCCACATCCAGTCGTCCATATTCATCTCGTAGCCGCCTTGCGCTTCCGACAGTTTCAAAACGTAGTTCCATTGCAAGGCGTTGCCGGCGGCGAGGCCCTGCGCTTCTCCGGCTACATCGGCGGCGGTGCCGATGTAACGATTGCCGTCCTTGCGAATTTTCCAGACGCGCTTTTCGGTCTTGCCATCGGACCACTGGAACGATTCGTCGAGCGTGCCTTCATTGCCCTGCCAGCGGCAGTCGATTTCGACGACCATGCGGCGGATCACCTTGCCGGAGCGGTCCTGCACCATGCCCCAGCCGTCTACCTTGCCGTTGAAATAACTGGCGAGATCGAGAGCGGGCCTTTCCTGCGCGTAGTCTTGCGGGGTGACGGTGGCGGCGCAGGCGGCGAGCAGGCCGCAGGTGGCCAGTAGCAGATAGCGGAGCATTAGCGTTCCTTTCCGGGCTGACGACGGACGAAGGGGGAGGCGAGCAGCAATAGTGCGGCTACACTTTTCAGTACACAGGGCAGCAGCGCGTAAATGCCGGCCAGATACACGAGCGCCTGCGAGGAGGTGGTGATGCCGGGCTGGTAGCCCAGCATGGCAAGCGCCGGCAGCGCGATGCCGGCGGCCAGCGCCAGATTCAGTTTGGTGACGAGGTTCCACAGGCCGAAATAGGCGCCTTCGTTGCGGGCGAGGCCTTTTTGTTCGTCGTCGTCGATCACGTCCGCCAGCAGCGAAGGCGGCAGCGCCAGGTCCGCGCCGAGGCCGAGTCCCGACATGATGCAGATGATGACAAAGGGAATGCAGTCGCCGGCCCCGAGGCGAAACGCCCACATGAAAGCGACGACCGACACCAGCATGCCAATCAGCCAGGCGCGGCCCTTGCCGATGCGCGCCGACAAGGCGAGCCACAGCGGCAGGCCAAGCCCGCCTGCGGCGAAATAGGCGATCAGAAAAATGCCGCCCATGTCGGGGCGTTTCAGCACGTCCTCGACAAAGAACAGCACCAGCGTGGCGGGAATCGCGGCGGCGATGCCGTTGAAAACGAAAACGATCAGCAGGCTTACGAAGCGCTTATTGGCGAAGGGCTTCAGCATGGCCGCGAACGCGCCGCTTTTCGCCGCCGGTACGAAGGCGCGCGGCGGCGGTGAAGCGTGCAGCGTGATCAAGCCGGCAACCAGCAACAGCGGCAGGAATAGATAACTGTATTGGGCAAATCCGGCGCGCGCGCCGTAGGCATCCGAAAGCACTTGCGGTAGGATGGAAGCGAGAAAAATGCCCAGCAGTCCCAGGCCCTCGCGATAAGTGGTCACGCGGGTGCGTTGAAACGGATCGTCCGAAATCTCCGCGCCGTAGGCCTGATAGCTGATCTGCGCCAGCGAAAACGCCACGTACACGATCAGCAGCATGGCGATGAACCACCAGCCGACCATCTCAGTCGCCATCCGCGGCGGACGGAACAGGCCGACCATGCCGATGGCGAGCAGGGGCATGGCCAGCACCACCATGGTCATGCGGCCGGTGATGAAACCCCAGCGCCAGCCACGTACCCGGTCGCTCCACAGGCCCAACAGCGGGTCCTGCACCGCGTCGAACGCGCGCGCGGCGAGCAGCAGGCCGCCGATGGCGGCGAGGTTGAGCCCCATCACATCGGCATAGAATTTCGGCACGTGCACGTAGATCGGCAGCGCCGCCATACCGAGCGGAATCGCCAGCAGCGAATAGCCGAGCAGGCGCCAGGTCGAGGGTGGCGGCGCCGTTGTCATCGCTACTGCGCTCCCAACAGGCGCTGGCGCAGTCTGGGTTCGCTGGTTTTTTCCGAAAGCCAGATATCGAAAAAGGCGCGCGCGAATTCGGCGTCGGGCACGGCGGAGATGAGCTTGTCACGCGAGTAAAAGCGTACTTCCTTGCCCGGTACGAACACGCCGATCAGGGCGTCGCCCTTTTTGACGTCGGGAAAAATACGCGCCATGTCGGCGAGCCAGCGCGCGAGCTTGGCTTCGTCGCGTACACCCTGCTCACGCATCAGGTCGACGCTGCGCTCGGCGATGTCGCGACCTTTCAGCGACATGTCGTACACCAGCTCCAGCGCAAAGGTTTCGTCGGGCGAATACGGCTTCATCGCCGTCCAGAGGCGAATGTCATAGACCTTGAGGCCCCAGAAGCGCATCGCCGCTTCGCCGCGCGGAGTGAGTCCCATCTGCTCGCGTACGACCGGCTCGGGCAGGCTTTGCGCGCCTGCCGGGCTCGCGCACAGCAGGCAGGCCGACAGTGCCGTGGCGAGCAGAATGAATCTGATGTTAGACATGCGGGCCTCCCCTGTTTGCGCGCGGCTAGGCATCGCGGCGCAGTTCGATCTGCATGACGTCGGTGCGTCCGGCGCGAAAGGCGGCTTCACAATAGCAGAGATAAAAACGCCATAGCTGAAGAAACTGGTCGTCGAAGCCCATCGTCTTGATCGCGCCTGTCTGCCGGTTGACCGAAGCGAGCCAGCGGCGCACGGTTTCGGCGTAGTCGAGCCCGAAGCGAAAGGGTTCGCCCGCGCTGAGGCCCGCACGCTCGGCACCGGCGACGAAGCGCGGGATCGGCACCAGCATGCCGCCGGGGAAAATGTACTCGCGGATGAAATCGCTGGTGGCGCGATAGCGCTCGAAGGCCTGTTCTGCGATGGTGATGGTCTGGACCAGCGCGCGGCCGCCGGGCTTCAATCGAGCGTGCACGGTCCGGAAGAAGGTCGGCCAATAGCGCTCGCCGACTGCCTCGAACATTTCGATCGAGACGACAAAGTCGTAACGCCCCAGCACGTCGCGATAGTCGACCAGTTGCAGGTCCACCTGGCCGACCAGGCCCGCATTGGCGATGCGCTCGCGCGCAAAACCCAACTGCTCGGTGGACAGCGTGATGCCGGTGATGTTCACGCCGCGTGTCATGGCCGCATACTCAGCGAAGCCTCCCCATCCGCAGCCGAGTTCTAGAATCGATTGTCCCGGCTGTGGCTGCAAGATTTGCAGCACGCGCTCGTACTTGGCGATCTGCGCTTCCGCCATAGTCATCGCCGTGTTGCCGGCAAACAGGCCGCTGGAATACGACATGGTCTGGTCCAGCCACAGTCGATAGAAATCGTTGGACAGGTCGTAGTGCGCGCTGATGTTCTTGCGTGCCTGCTCGCGCGTATTGCTACGCAAGAAATGCTTGATGCGAAACAGCAGCGCCACCAGCGGCTTGCCGTAAAACACCGACTCCAGCGCGCGCTGGTTGGCGAGGCACAGCGAGAGGAATGCGGTCAAGTCGGAAGTGGACAGGCGATGATCGCGGTAGCATTCGGCCAGCCCGATCTCGGCCGACTTCAGCGCTTCAACGGCTACCCCCCAATCGGCGAAGCGCAGGTCGGCGTGCGGTCCGTCGTGGCGGCCGCGAAACTGCGTGGTAAATCCTTCCGGCGATGTAAAGGTGAGCACACCGCAATCGAGGCGCTGCATGATCGCGTAGAAAGTGCGCGCCGCGGCCGGCAACCGGACTTCGACGGGCAACGAGGAGAGTTCGTGTGTATTCATGTCGAAGAGCGCGTGGTTTCGGGATGGGTGGGTACGGGTTTGGCAAACCAGGGGACCTGCTTCCACCAGAGCTGCAGCGCATGCCAGTGGATGCGGGCAATGACACCGAAGGTCAGCAGCGGATAGCGAAGAAAAGCATTGCGGACGGTGGCCGCCGTCAATACCGCCGGCGTGCCGTGCCAGCTGGTGGCGATGAGCCGGTCCCGTTCGTCGGGGCCGTCGTGATAATCGATTTGCGCGAACGCCCGATCCGCGACCTGCTCGAAGCGAAAGCGGTAATGTCCCTTGACTTCGCAAAACGGCGATACGTGCAGTAGCTTTTGCGCGCGCAGACAGTCACCCGGCTCGATCGGCCTGCGGTCGGCGTGGGCCAGCAGGTAGTTGTGGCGTTCGCCGAAGGTGTTGTTGACCTCGGCCAGCGCCGCGCGCAATTGGCCGGCGCGGTCGAAGCAATACCAGAGGCTGATCGGATTGAATACATAGCCCAATACGCGCGGCATTGTTTGCAGCACGATTTCGCCGTCGGCTGCGTCGATCGCGTGTTCGCGCAGCAGGTTTCGCATCCAGAATTCCAGCGAGGTGCCGTCGCGCGGGCCGTAGTCGGCGGTGCGAAAGGTCATCAGGTTGAAGCGGTCGCGCGACAGCCAGAAATTGTCCAGAGTGGCGAGGCGCGACAACGGCACGCGCAGGAAAAAGACACCGTAGTCGAGCGCGTGCGAACTCGGCCGGAAGCGGCGATGCATCAGCCGGCCGAAGCACATTTCGGCGCAGGCGATCACGCGTCCACTCCGGGATACGCGGTAGAGAGATCGTTGGCGGCCGGCACTGCGGTGGCCCAGGGAATGGTGGCGCCGAGTGCCTTGGCGATCGCGATACCGGACATGAGGCCGTCCTCGTGAAAGCCGTAGCGCGTCCACGCGCCTGCGAACCAGGTACCTTGCCTGCCTTGCAATGAGCGCAACTGCCGCTTGGCTATGACGCTTGCAGGCAGAAACACCGGGTGATCGTATTGCATGGTTTGGATCACTTTGGCGGGGTCGGGTGCAACCAGCGGGTTCATGGTGACGATGACAGGGGTTTTGAACGGCAGGGATTGCAGCCGGTTGATCAGGTATGAAAGCGATACGGGAGAAGCGCCGGATTGGATGGTGCGGCCGGCGGCGTCGGAACGCGCCGTGTAGTTCCACGCCGCCCAAGCGCGCGGGCGATCCGGCAGCAGGCGCGCATCGGTATGCAGCACGGCGGTATTGGCCAGGTAGGGAATGGCGCCGAGGATGTCGCGCTCGTCTGGTTGCGCGTCGCGCAACAGGGCGAGCGCCTGGTCGGTGTGGCAGGCGAACACTACGTGGTCGAATTTCTCGGAACCGGTGGCCGTGTACAGGGTGACGCTTCGCGCGTCACGGCTGACGCCGGTAAGTCCGGCTTGGAGGCGAATATCGGCTATCGATGCGGCGAGCTTTTCGACATAGGTGCGCGCGCCCCCTTGCACGGTGCGCCACTGCGGTCGCTGGTTCACCGACAATAAACCGTGATTGCGGCAGAACACCAGAAAGGTCGCCAGCGGAAAAGCGTCGATGCGCTGCGTAGGGGTCGACCAGATGCAGGCCGCCATCGGTTTCAGGTACCAGTCGCGAAAAGCCTGCCCGTAGCGGTTCGCGTCCAAATACGCGCCCAATGTGCCGGTGAGGTCCGCCGCCCGGTCGACCAGGGCCACCGCCTCGCGATTGAAGCGCAACAGGTCGCGCAGCATACCCCAGAAGGCGGGTCGCAGCAGGTTGGCGGGCTGTGCGAACACGCTCGCCCACGAATCGGAGCCGCACCACTCCAGGCGACTGCGATTTTCCGCGTCGAGCAGCTTGACGCCGAACGACATATCGGATGGCGCCAGCGCCACGCCGAGGTGGGAAAACATCGCGTTGAGGTTGGGGTAGGTCCAGTCGTTCAACACCAGGAAGCCGGTATCGACCGGATGAGTCACGCCAGCTAGCGTTACATCGACCGTGTTCGTGTGCCCGCCGAGCGTGGCCGCTCGCTCGAACAAGGTGACCGCCGGCCGGTTCGGCGCCGGGCGCGACAGCAGCCAGGCGCAGGAAAGCCCCGCGATGCCGGAGCCGATGACGGCGATTTTCATGGAAGCAGGCACATTCGGTCAGGGAAATTTCGTCGGATGCAAACGGTGTGGATGGATCTGCCTTTGCGCGCAAGGGCACCGGCTCACAACGGCCGACGGCATACAACCGGCAAAATCGCTGTCCGGTTGGACCGTCCGCGTCGTTGAGAATCGCTTCATGTCTCTTGCAAACCTCAAAAAATGGATGTAAAGTCAGAAAATGACTGTATAGTCACATTTTGAACGCAAAAGTAATTTCCGGTCAAGCTTTCCATGCGAATCGTGATTCCGTTTAAGAAACAACAATTTGAAGCCCGGGAAGAGGCCATCCTGGATGCCGTCAACGCGCTTTTGTCCGAAAAAGGCTTCGATTTGATGACCATGGACGACGTCGCCGATGCGGTCGGGGTCGCCAAGGGCAGCCTCTACAAACACTTTTC
>CAZCKI010000005.1:0-19402 GCA_964498815.1 uncultured Burkholderiales bacterium | reverse complement strand
AGATCGACGCCGTGCAGGATGTGATACGCGCCGATATGCGTATGCACGCCGGACAAGGTCAGGAGCATGTCGTTCACGCTGCGACACTTTCCGGCAGGACGCCGAGGTACGCTTCCTGCACCACCTTGGAAGCAATCACCTCGGCGGGCTCGCCGTCGGCGACAAGGGTGCCATTGTGCAGCACGATGATGCGGTCGGCCAGTTCGCGCACCACGTCCATCTTGTGCTCGACCAGCAAGATGGTTCTTGTCTTGTCCTGGCGCAGCGCCCGGATCAGGTTCAGCACCGTGGGCATTTCTTCCGCGCTCATGCCGGCCGTGGGTTCGTCGAACAGGAACACGCGCGCATCGAGCGCCATCAGCATCGCCACCTCCAGCTTGCGCTGGTCGCCGTGCGGCAGATGCGCGACCGTGCTGCCGGCCTGTTCCAGTAAGGAAACGTCGGCAAGGATCGCCCGCGCACGATCGGTGAGCGCTACATGGTCGCTCCAGACGCTCCACAGGTTCAGGCCACGGTGGTGCGGGCCGTCGCGGCTCGCCTGAACGGCGAGGCGCACGTTCTCCAGGACGGTGAGGTTCGGAAACAGGTTGGTGAGTTGAAAGGCCCGGCCGAGCCCGGCGCGAGCGCGACCCGCCGCCGACATCGAGCTGAGATCGCGACCGTCCAATTCGACGCTGCCGCTGGTGGCGGGCAATTGTCCGGAAATCAGATTGAAGTAGGTGGTCTTGCCGGCGCCGTTGGGGCCGACGATGGCGGTCAAGGTGCCCGGCTCAAAGGTGCAGCTGACGGCATTGACCGCGACGTGGCCGCCGAAGCGTACGCCCAGATGGTGGGTGCTGAGTTGCGCCACGGACGGACCGGCTATTTGCCGGCGGCAGGGGCCGGGCGGGACAATGCGTCGATCATCGCGATGATGGCCGTCATCTGCGGCGCCGATTTCTTCGCATGGTTGGCGTCATCGTATCCCCACCAGTCCCAGCAGCTGTTGACCGCACCCTTGCCGGTTTGTGGATACAGCACCACGATATTGTTGCTGTCGGCCCAGCGGTTATAGCCGCCGTTGCGCACGAACTCTTCGCCGATGTCGGTGACGTTGGTCTTGCAACCGTGCAAAGCGACGTGCAGGCGGCACTGTGCGCCGGCGCCGCAGGCCTTGGGCACGTAGATCCGGCCGCCCGCTCCCATGCCGTGCCCCTTCTCGAAGGTGGTCTGATCGAATTCGGCGAGGCTGCCTTCCGGCGCACCGCCGTTGCGAGCGCGCAGCGTGCCGTACAGTTGCTGCAATAGCGCACCCGCCATATCGTAGCCGCAGTTGTTGATGAAGGGTGTTGCCTTGGTATCGCAGGCGGCGCCGTAGTCGTCGGTGACGAAGGCGTGCTCGCTGGGGATGTCGTTCTTGTAGGCGACATTGGCGGCCGGCAGGTAGTGCTGGTAGTAGTCCTGCAAGGCAACGCTGGTGGTCTGCTTGACCACGCTATCCTTCGCGCCGGCAAAGATATAGACCCTGGACGAGGAGAGGTTGCCGGTCGCGTCGATCAGTCCTTCCTTGGCAAACTTGTCGGTGTCGGCGATCAGGTCGGCAATCGGAATCGGCGCGTTGCCCAGGCAGCGCGTCAGCGCGGTCAGGATCGCGCCCTGTGCGCAGTTGTAGGGGCCGGCCGCGATCACCGCCGCGCCTTTCTGGAAGCGCGAGGAGTAGGCGACGTGCAGCTGCACCGCCATATAGCCGCCGGAGGATATGCCGGATACCGTCGTCTGTGCGCGGTCGATATTCAACTGTGGCAGCGGCGCTGCCGCAACCGTGCAAGCCAGCACCGCCGTGCAGGCGAGCAGGGCGGCGAAGGGGTGACGATGGTGATGCATGACGTTCTCCTCAAATGGAGGAATACGCGGGGCGTATTCCGTGCCCCCTGTGCCGGGGGCTTGTTGCCGTAATAGTTTTTAGCGCGTGTTGCGAATCGGGATGTCCATGTCGGTCGCCTTGATCTCGCGCACCAGTTCCGGCACCGCCCAGGCCAGCGCCGGATCAACCCTGATGCGAAAGTGATACATGCTTTGCAGGGCCTGATGATCTTCCTTGCGAAACGTCATGGTGCCTTTGGGCGTTTCGAAGCTCATACCTTCCATCGCCTTGATCAGACTCTCGGTTCCGGCGTCGCCGTTGGTCTTCTTCAGCGCAGTTACCAATGCCACCCCGGCCGCGAAACCGCCGGCGGTGAAAAAGTCGGGCGGTGCATGGAATTTGGCCTGGTGTCGCTTTACCAATTCTTCGTTGACCGGATTCTTGGGGATGCCGTAGTAGTAGTAGGTGGCGCCTTCCATGCCCGGAAAGTTCTTGAAGATCGACATCTGCGGCAGGATATTGCCACCGGTGGCAATCTCGATGCCGAATCGCTTCAGGTCGAGGTCGGCGATCTTGAACGGATTGCCGGTGCCGGCCCAGGCGACCCAGACCACCTTGCGCCCCGGCAGCGATTTCAGTTTATCGATCAGTCGCTGCGCGCCGGCGGTGAAATCGGTGGTGGCGGCCGGCAAATATTCTTCGTGCACCAGCCTGGCGTTTTTCAGCGCGGAGCGAAACGCCTTCACGCCGTCGTGGCCGAAGGCGTTGTCCTGTGACAGGGTGGCGATGCTGACGCCCGCCTTGTCGGCCACCAGCGCGTTGGAGATCGCGTCCTGCGAACTATTGCGGGCGGTGCGGAAGATGTACCGGTTCCATTTTTCGCCGGTGATCGAATCCGCTACGGCGGGCTCGATCAGCAGAATCTTCCTGTATTCCTCGGCCACCGGCAGCATTGCCAGCGCGGCGCTGGAGCCGGTCGCGCCGACGGCGAAGTCTGCCTTGTCGTCGGCGTACGCGGTCGCCAGTTGTGCCTTGGCGACGTCGGGCTTGCCCTGGCTGTCGCGCTCGATGACGGTGAGCTTTTTGCCGGCTACCGACAGGCTGCCGCCGGTCGCGTAGTCCAGGCCCATCTGGAAGCCCGCTTGCGTCTGCTTTACATACGCTTCCAGCGGGCCGGTCTTGTCGTAGATGAACGCAATGCGAACTTCCCTGCTGTCGGCATGCGCGGGAAGGGCTAGGGCGAGCCAGGCCAGCGCCAGGCAAATACGCACCATCATGTCGCTACTTCTCCTCGAGGTGATTCGCAAACGGTGGGCCGCTTGTCGTTGTGCCGCGATTGCTTTTTTGCACACAGGCCATTGTAGTCGTCCGGCCGCCGCCAAAAGACGCCGGCCAAAACGGTGCTTGCATGCCGCCAAAATCTTTGTTACGATTAATTCATCAACTAATGAATTTTAGCCCCAGATGGCCCGAAAGGGCAAGCAGGGAGCCGGAATCGAATGCAAACCCCCAGGAGGAGTCACCATGAAACTCAAGTATTTGAGCGTAGCCATTGCGGCTATCTGCGTTGCCGGTGCCGCGTCGGCCCAACAATCCCCGCAGGCAGCGGAACCCAAAACCGGCGACAATGCCGCCGCCACTGAAAAACTGGAGGTCGTCACCGTCACGGCACGCCGACGCGAGGAGTTGATACAGGACGTGCCCACCGCTGTCACCAGCTTTTCCGGGGCTGCTTTGGAAAAAGCCGGCATGCCGAATATCACCGCGTTGACCGATTTGATCCCCAACACGACGCTGAAAACGTCGCGCGCAACCAATTCGACGCTGACCGCTTTCATACGCGGCATTGGCCAACAGGACCCGGTGGCGGGCTACGAACAAGGCGTCGGCATCTACCTCGACGACGTCTATCTTGCCCGTCCGCAAGGCGCCCTGGCCGATATCTATGACCTGGAACGCATCGAGGTGTTGCGCGGCCCTCAGGGCACCTTGTACGGCCGCAATACCATCGGTGGTGCGGTCAAATACGTGACCAGGAAGTTGTCGAGCAAAGCCGAATTGAGCGTTAAGGCGACTGCCGGCAACTACGATGAGCAAGACCTGGTCGTGAAGGGCAGCATGCCCATCAACGACGCCTTCCGCATTGGCGGCACCATCGCCACCTTCAACCACGACGGTTACGGCAAGAACGTCGTCACCGGCACCGGCAATTACAATAAGGATGTCACCGCCGGCAGGCTCAGCGCCGAGTTTTCGCCGAACAGTTCGCTATTTGTAAGACTGTCCGCCGACCGTACCATCGACGACTCGCTGCCGCGCCAGGGTTATCGCCTGACCCCCGGTCCGGCGCCGACCAACGAGCCGGTGCTGTCCGGTAACTACGATACCCGCGCCAATCTGTACTCGGTGCTGGGCCACGCGCAACAGGTCGTCACGCACGGCGAGTCGCTGCTGGTCGACTATGAAATCAACCCCACCCTGTCGTTCAAGTCGATCACCGCGCACCGTGCCGACAAGTCCTACGCACCGATCGATTTCGATTCGTTGAACGCCGCGTTGTTTGAAGCGCCGGCGATCTACGCGAACAAGCAAGTCAGCCAGGAGTTCCAATTCACGTTCAACCATCCGAAGTGGCAGGGCGTGGCCGGCGTGTACTACATGAAGGCGAACGCCTTCAATGAATTCGACGTCCTGTTCAATGCCTCCGGCGGTCTCGCCCTCTATACCCGCGACGATATCGATACCAAGACTTGGGCGGCCTTTGCCGACCTGAGCTATAGCCTCACCGATACCTTCAACGTCAACGTCGGCGGCCGTTACACCAGCGACGAGCGCAGCGCTGCTATCTACAAGCGGACCTATTTTGGCCTGACCGGTTCGCCGACGCTGGGCAATCCGGCTGCGATCGGCCTCGCCGCCAACACCGACCTGGGCAAGAGCGACCTGAACCGCACCGACACCAAGTTCACACCGAAGATCGGCATCGGCTGGAAGTTTTCACCCCAACACAATTTATACGCCTCGTACACCGAAGGTTTCAAGGGCGGCTTCTTCGACCCGCGCATGGATTTGGGCGGCAATCCGACCAGCGCAACATCGCTGGTCAAACGCAAGGGCGTGGAACCGGAACTTGCCAAGACCCTGGAATTGGGCCTCAAGTCGCAGTTCCTCAATGGGCGCCTGCAAACCAATGCGGCGGTGTTCTCCACCGACTACACCAATGTGCAAATTCCCGGTTCGATCGCGACCTTCGATGCAGCCGGTAACGTCAACGGCTTCGCCGGCAACGTGACCAACGCCGGCAAGGCAAAGATTCGCGGGCTGGAGCTGGAAGGCCTCGCGCGCGTGACGGATGCGTTCACCGTGAGCGGCATGGTCAGCTACATCGACGCCAAGTACAAGGAATGGATCGTTGCCAATGGTCTCACCGGCAGCGCGGCCGCGCTGATCAACGTTGCGGGTGCCGCGGAGTTTCAGAACACGCCGAAGAATTCGGCCAGCCTCACGGCGACCTACGAATGGCCGATGGCGATTTTCGGGCGCGCCGGTGGCTTCGCGCTGGGCAGCACGGTTTCGCACAAGAGCAAGGTGTACCAGTCGGAGTTCGTTCGTCCGACCGGCATCGCCGCGACCGACCTGCTGCTGCCGCAAACGCTGATGCTGGCGCAGGAGGGTTATTCGCTGTGGGACGCGAGCCTAGTCTGGACCAGCAAGGATCGCAACCTGCAAGTGGGCCTGAACGGTCGCAACCTGAGCGACAAGCGCTACAAGGTAGCGGGCTACCAGTTCGGCAGCTTCTTCAACACGGTAACGACCTTCTACGGCGACCCGCGCACGGTGAAGGCGACCATCACGCTGAAGTTCTGATCCGGCCGGCGGCCCGCGAGGCGCCGCCGGACTTCCTGGCGGGCGATTTGACATCGCCCGCACACAGGCTGCGGAAACCCGCCGCGCAGTACTCGACCAGGCGCGGTTCGATGGATGCCAGGTCGTCGGAACGGCAGCGCCCACCGCTGACGCGGTCGAGACGGCCGGTGCGCGAAAGCGCCAGCGTTAGCGACCCGGTGAGGAAATGAAAGCACCAGAACAGTTCCTCTTCGGAGGAGTCCGGCAAGGCCTGCTTGACGGCGAGGATCAGGCGATGCACCAGGGGATCGAAGTACGACATGATGTGTTGCGCGACATGAGAAGCATCGTTGTTGACGAGCGCGATCAGGCGGAAGTAATTCTTCCAGCCGTCGTCGCCCTTGCGCGCCCGTTCCAGCAACGGGATCACAAAGGCCGCGACGGCGCCCTCCACCGTGGCGTTATGTACGCTACCGGCTTCATAGACATCGAAAGCTTCCATGCGCTCGGAAAAGACCAGCTCGGCGCGACGTTCCAGCACGGCATCGAACAGGCCCTGTTTGGTCGAGAAGTAATAATGCGCAAGCGCTGCGTCGACGTTGGCGAGATCGGCCACCTCGCGCATCGTCACGCCGTCGAAGCCGCGTTTGGAAAACAGGTCTTCGGCCGCATCGAGTATGCGATCCGGTGTCACCGCCGAGCCATCCACCTTGCGGGGTCGGCCAACGGTGGCCCGTTTCGGCTTGGCGGCAGCCGGCGTGCCGCGCTTTTGCGCGTTGGCGCGGGGGCGCGTAGCACTCATGGGTGCTCGATCACGGCGAATCCAGTTTGCGCGAAGCCATGCGAGGCGGACATACCAGCACCATTGCTATCCAAGATGTCCCATTCTAAATCCTTACGGGCGCAAAGATGAATTATGTCGATGTGTTTTATCCATCCGATGACGATCTCAGGCTGTATGCGCGCGACTATCCCGGTCCGCGTCCCGACGCCCCCGTCATCCTTTGCCTGCCGGGCCTGACGCGCAACAGCAAGGATTTCGCCGCGCTGGCCGAACGGCTCTGCGACCGCTATCGCGTCCTCTGTCCCGACCAGCGAGGTCGCGGCCGTTCCGGGCGCGACCCCGATCCGGCCCGCTACCGGCCCGATCGCTACGTCGTGGACATGCAGACCCTGTTGAACCTGCTCGGCATCAAGCAGGTGGTGCTGATCGGCACGTCGCTGGGCGGCCTGATGGCCATGATCCTGATGGCAACCGATGCCCAGCGTGTCGCGGCGGCGGTGCTGAACGACGTCGGTCCCGAGGTGGATGCGCAAGGGCTCGCCCGAATCGCCGGTTATGTCGGCAAGACCGCGCCGGTCAACAACTGGGAGGAAGCGGCGGCGCAAACCGCGCACACCAACGGTATCGCCTTTCCGGAATACGGCAAGGCGGACTGGCTCAATATGGCGCGCGAAATCTACGTCCAGGAGGGCGCCCGGCCGGTGCTCGATTACGATCCGGCCATTGCTCAGGGCGTCGCTTCTGGCGCTACCGCGCCCAACCTGTGGCCCTTGTTCGACATGATTCCGGCCCGCCCGCTGCTGGTGGTGCGAGGGGAGACGTCGGATATCCTGTCCGCCGGCACGGTGGCGGAAATGCAAAAGCGCCGTCCCGGCATGCTGGCGGTCACGGTGCCGAAGCGTGGCCACGCTCCAACGCTGGGCGAACCGGCGGCGGTGGCGGCGATCGACGCATTCCTGGGCGCGCTGCCGCCGCCGCAATAGGCGCGAACTGAGCGTCAGCCCCAGGGACCTTCGAGCAATTCGCGCGTTTCGGCGACCGCGACCTGCCACAACGCAGCCATGATCTCGTCGGGCTTTTCGTAGTAGCCGGCGAAATTGCCGTCGCCGAGGTATGCGCGCGTTTCAGCGGGATTCAGCAATTTCAGCTTCGCATAGTCGATCGGCGGCCGCTGCGTTTGTGGTTGCGCCACGCCGGCCACGCGGGTGGCCGGAAAATTTTCCATCCAGGAGGCGTGCGAGGCCACCGGGTCGATCGCCTGCACCTTCGCCCAGGTCTTGGGCGCATTCCACCAGTTGTGGAATTTCACTTTCACCTCGGGGTGATCGCCCATCCATTCGCCCAGAAAGTTTGCCACCGGTGCATTGCCGCCGTGGCCGTTGACAATCAGGATGCGCCGGAAGCCGTGCGTGGCGAGGCTGTCGAGCACGTCGCGCATCACCGCGATCAGGGTTTCCAGCCGCAGCGAAATGGTACCCGGGTAGGCCATGAAGGTCGGCGTGTGGCCGAACGGCAGCACCGGGAACACCGGTACGCCCAGCGGTTCAGCCGCGTCCACGGCGACTTTTTCGGCGAGGATCAGGTCGACGGCGAGACTCAGGTAGGCGTGTTGCTCGGTACAGCCGATCGGCACCACGGCTCGATTGTCGCGCCGCAAATAGTCTTCGACTTGCATCCAGTTCATTTGGCAAATGTGCATGGGCCATCCTCGATGGGGTCCGCAATATGATAGCCGCTGCGCGGCGGCATTTTGCGCCGGCGCGTATATTGGCGCCGGCAGCCCCTAAAATAATCGTCATGAACGACGCCGCCATTGCCAAAACGATTGCCGTGCTGCACGCCGATAGCTGGCGCGTGGCCTATCGCGACATTTATCCGCGCTATTTTCTGGAAGAAGAGTTGGACCGAGACCGGGTCCGGCACTGGCGGCAGCGCGTGCCGGAATTGCGCACCGCGGGCGGACAGATCTTTCTGGCGCGCGTGCGGGGGCGGGCGGCGGGCTTCCTCTGCATAGAGGTGAAACGACCGGGGCTCGCCTATGTCGACAATCTGCACGTGTTGCCGCAGTTCCAAAGGCTGGGCATTGCCAGCGCGCTGATCGAATACGGCGCGGATTGGGCGCGGCAACGGGGTTGCGAACGGATGACCCTTTACGTGCTCGAACAAAACCTGCCGGCACGGCGCTTCTACCGCCGTACCGGCTGGCGCGTGGAGGCGCGCGAGCCGCGCCACCTGCTGGGCGGCGTCGGCCGGGTGCCGGCCTTGCGTTTGATCCGCGCGACCCAATAGTCTTTGTGGAACCGGAACGCGTCCGGAAAGCAATACGATACGGGTGACCATGGGGAAGAAAATGAGTGTCGCGGGAAAAGCACTGCTGGCCGCGCTGGTGGCGACGGCAGCGGGATCCGCCACCCTGTGGGGGCAACATGCGCCCGCCAAGGCGGTGGAACCGCGCCCGGTGGCCGCGCGGGGCGGCCTGCTGGAAAGCGAGCGAACCCTGGTCGCGCTGTTTGAAAACGCCGCTCCTTCGGTGGCCTATATCACCACCAAGAGCGAGCAGCGCGGGTTTTTCGGGCCGCAGGTCTCGCAGGGAGCGGGCAGCGGTTTCATCTGGGATCATCAGGGACATGTGGTGACCAATTTTCACGTGATCCGCGGCGCCCAGCAAATCATGGTGCAGCTGGATGCCGGCAAGGAGCCGATCGCGGCGAAGTTCGTCGGCGGCGCGCCGGAATACGATCTCGCCGTGGTCAAGCTCGCCCGTATCCCGGCGGGGGTCAAGCCGATCCCGCTGGGCACCTCGCACGACCTGCGCGTCGGGCAATCGGTGATCGCCATCGGCAACCCCTTCGGCCTGCAGCGCACTCTGACCTCGGGCATCGTTTCCGCGCTGGATCGCCATCTGCCTACCGAGAACTACGCCGAAATCGCCGGCGCCATCCAGACCGATGCCGCCATCAACCCGGGTAACTCCGGCGGGCCGCTGCTGGACAGCGCCGGGCGCCTGGTCGGTGTTAACGCCGCCATTCGCTCAGCCTCGGGTTCTTCCGCCGGGGTCGGTTTTGCCATCCCGGCCGACCTGGTCAATCGCATCGTGCCTCAGTTGATTGCGAATGGCCGCGCCGCCAATCCCGGCATCGGTATCCAGGTGATCAATCCCGAACTGGTGGCGAGCAACGGCATCAGCGGCGTGGTGATCGGGGCGGTGGTTCGCGGCTCGCCGGCCGCCACCGCAGGTCTGCGGCCTTATGTCGAGCGCACCGGCGAGCTGGGCGATGTGATCGTCGCCGTCAACGGTCATCCGGTGGAAACCTTTTCCACCTACTTCGCCGAACTCGACCGCATCGGCATCGGCAATACCGCTGAACTCACCCTGCAACGCAACGGCAAGGAGCGCAAGGTGAAGCTGAAGGTGATAGACGCCGTCCAGCGTTAGACGTTCGAGCGATACAGGTGACGTCTGGCAAAGGCGGCCACGCCGACGGAGGAAGGCGCCTACAAGCCTGCCAGCCGCGCCGACAGGCCGTCGAGGTACTGCGGAAATTTATGGATGTCGTTGTGTCCCGCGCCGGGCACCACCAGTAAATCGGTGCCCGCGCGCGTCGCGCGCAAGGCCAGCGCCTGCGACAACGGGATCGCGTGGTCGCTGTCGCCGTGTACCAGCAACACCGGTGACTTGATCGCCGGCAGCCACCGGTCGGAGTGCATCGGATAGCGGTTAATGAAGGACGGCAGCCACGGGTAGCGCTCTATCGCCATCGCGTCCAGGCTCAGGTAAGGGGTCACCAAAACGGTCAGGTCGGGTTGTATCTCCGCGGCAAGCCTTGCGGCGGGTCCGGTGCCGATCGATCGGCCGTAGACGATGATTTTCTTGCCGGCGTATTCAGGCGAAATCTCGCGCCAGGCCGCCATCACATCGGCGTGCAGCTGCGCCTCGCTTTCGATGTGACCACCGCTCTTGCCGAAGCCGCGGTAATCGAGGATGAACAAATCGAAATTGTTGCGCCGGTAAAAATCGACGCTGGTGAGCCACGAGTCGAGGTTGCCGGAGTTGCCGTGCAGGAAAAACACCACGCCCTTGGGACTGGGCAGGCGATAGCGTAAGGCCGATAACGTAGCGCCGTCCACCGGTACCTTCACTTCCTGTACGTCCTGCACGGCAAATCGATGTTCCGGCGCCAGCGGCACCGGATGGAAAATCAACCGCTCCTGTTGCCAGTACACCAGGCCGGTTACGAGGCAATACGCGATCGCCAAAGCGACCGGCACGCGTACCGCGAGTCGCCTCGCGGCCGCGGGCTTGCGTTCAGAAGCCGCCAAGGTAATCCATCTTGCCCACGTCGACACCGTTCTCGCGCAGGATGGCGTAGGTCGCCATGACATGGAAAAAGACGTTTGGCGTGGCCCAGTGCAAGAGATAGGTCTGGCCCTTGAACCTGCGCTCCACGCCCCCTGCGGTGAAGACGATTTCGCGCTCTTCCTGTCCGTCGATCTGGCCGGGCTGGAAAGTGGCGAGGTAGGCGAGCGTTTTGTCGATGCGCGCGTACAGATCGGCAAAACTTGCCTCGTTGTCGTCAAATTTGGGGATCTCCTGTCCGGAAAGCCGCGCGCAGGCACCTTTTGCCACATCGGCGGCGATCTGTACCTGGCGGGTCAGCGCAAACATGTCCGGATACAGGCGCGCGTTGAGCAATACCGAGGGCTCGATCTTTTTCGCGGCGGCGTAGTCCTCGCCTTTTTTCAGGAGGGCCTTGAGATTGACTAGCGTTCTCTGGAATAACGGAATCGAAACTTGATAGAGGGAAACGGTCATGATTTTCTCCTGAGGTGGGGCGCCGATTTTAACAGCTACGCCCGGCATGCCCGGATGGATGTACTGCATGCTCGGCGGGAACTTTCCTTGTCATACCCGGGAAATCGGGAAGAAATATGCATGAAACGCGGCGGCCGCATGATGGCCCGCCTCGGTTCGCAGCGATTTTCGGCATTTGATTCGGCTTTTTCTGCACTTCGTCGCACGGCGCTTTTGTCAGCCCATTGCAAGCCGTACAGTGTTGACATGCACTACCAACCCAACCCGAAAGGAATGGCCTTCACTACCAACAACCTTATGGAGACTGATATGCAAACCGACTTCGATAACCGTGAAAAACCCTCGCAACTGATCGCCGCCGCCGTATCGATATTGATTACCGGCCTGCTGGTGGGCGCATTTGAACCGATGACGCAATTGCTGCCGCAAGCCGAAGCTTCGGTGGCGATGGCAAAGCCGGTCGCGACGGTGCAGCACCTCGCCCCCATTGTGGTCACGGCGAAGCGCGTCTGAAGTCGGGTGGCATTTGGATTGGCGTCACTTCATCGACATGATGAAGATCATGCGTGACGGGAGCTCTGCGATAATGTTCGATCGCAATCGCTTGTTCGGAGCCCCCCGTCATGTCCCTGAAACGCCCGCGTTGGCCGCAAGGCCGCATCGTCCGGATCGAGCACGAGTCACAGATTCTTCGCGGTAATCCGCTCGGCGATCCGCATCTACGCCCCCTCACCGTCTGGCTGCCGCCGCAATACGACCAGGGCGCCACACACGGCCGCGGCGGGCGCTTCCCGGTGTTGTTCGACCTGGTGGGTTTCATGGGGTCCGGGCCCGCGCACGTCAACTGGAAAGGTTTCGACGAGAATGTGCCCGAGCGCGCGGCGCGCCTCATCCACGAAAAAAAGATGGGGCCGGCTATCATCGCCTTCCCGGATTGTTTTACCGCGCTGGGCGGCAATCAATACATCAACAGCGCCGCCATCGGCGATTACGCCGATTACCTGACGCGCGAATTGATCCCGCTGGTCGACCGCGAATTCCGCACCAAGGCGTCACGAGAGCATCGCGGCTGCTTCGGCAAATCCTCCGGCGGCTACGGCGCCCTCATCCACGGCATGAAGTACGCGAAATACTGGGGAGCCATCGCCAGCCATTCGGGCGACGCCTATTTCGATTTCGTCTATATGAACGACTGGCCTCGCACGCTCACCGAGTTGATGAAACACCGCAAACGTCCTCGTTTGGCCGGGGCCATCGACGTGCCGCGCGAGGAAAAAGGCGCCGCTGCCGGAATCGATGATGGTCGCGTCCGCAATTTTCTCGATGCGGTCTGGAAAAAAGAAAAGCTCTCGGATGCGGAAGGGCACGCGCTGATGATCATCGCCATGGCGGCGAGCTACGACGCCGACCCCAAGGCGCCGCTCAGGTTTCGCCTGCCGTTCAATCTGGAGACCGGCGAGCGCATAGCGGCGCGCTGGAACGCATGGCTAAAACACGACCCGATTCATATGGTGACGAAGCACCGCGCGGCACTACAGTCCCTGAAGGGTATTTTCATCGACTGCGGCTGGCGCGATCAATACGCGATCCATTTTGGTGCACGCATTCTGTCCAAACGCCTGCAGGCGGCCGGCATCAAGCATGTTTACGAGGAGTTCGACGACACTCACTCCAGCATCGACTACCGCATGGATGTGAGCCTGCCGTTTTTGTACCGCGCCCTGCGTTAGTTCCCGGCCCCTTTCCGGGGCGGGTGCTCAGTGGTAGTGAGTGGCCGGCTGTTCGACTTCTTCCGGCAACTCCGGGTGCACCATTTCACCGTCGCGATCGGAGAATAGCGGCGCGCCGCAATCCTCGCAGTACTCGGGGGCGAGCATGCCCTCGACCCAGGTGATTTCGCTGATCTTGCATTCCTTCAGTACCGTCTCGATCTCCCCGCGCGGGCCGGGCACGGTGTCGTCTTCCTCGCTGCCGAACAGGGGCCACACCACGCCGTGGATCACGTCGTCGTTGTCCACCTGGGCGAAACCGATGCGGTACTCGTCAATACGCTCTTCGCCGATGCCGGCGATGACCGCGCGCATCCGTTCGGGCGTGGTTTTGAGAGTGCTCTCCAGATAGGAAACCGCCGCGCGGATGGCGTAGGGGCGAACGCGGCGTTCGGCGTCGCGGCAATTGCCGAAATAGGCGTCGGGCAGGCCGCACTCGAACGAACAGCCGGTCAGCAGCCGCGCCAGATGCGGGCGGCCCTGTTCCACCCAGCGCGCGAGGCAATCGGTGCGTGCCGGCGCGCGGCCATTGGCGGCGTCGAATTCCTGCCAGCGAAACAGCGGCTCGTTTTTGCGTACCGCGACACCCACCAGCAGGAACCGGGAATCGGCCAGCAGCGGGGCGGTTTCCGGCAATTTGGAAAAATCGAAGCGCACCGGCTTTTGCTCGATGGCGGCCTCACCGAGCTTGACGGTCAGTTTGCGAATGCCCGAGTAGTCACGCGGCATCTGGTCGATGCTGTACAAAAACGGGCTGATCGCCAGCCGCGCATTGCCGGCCAGCACGTGCGCGTACAAATGCGGGGCGATGCCATCCACGGCGGCTGCGGCGATCGGGCCGGCCGGTATCGAATACCTCGACCACGCCACCACCGGTACGCCGAGCAAAGTAAGGTCCCAGGCCTGGCCGTCGATTTCGATGGTGCAGGATTCGGCTTGTGCTTCCAGCGCCTCGGCCAGTGCGTCGTGCGCGTCCGGATTGCTTTGCAGCGTGTGGTCGAGCGCGCTTTCCAGCGGCAAGTCGTTGCCGGCATCCATCAGCTTGGCCGCCAGGGCATCGAGCTCGCGCTCCCAGGCGCGGTCCTCGCGACGGCTGTGCGAAGCGACGATGCCGGTGGAATAGGCAATCAGGCGTTCGGCGTCTCGCGTCAGGCGGATCGGGGATTTGCTGCGTTGGCGTTTCATCGGTATTGAGCCACGGGATGGGAGGCGAATTATACCGCCGCGACGGGGCATGGTCCGGCAAGGCGCTGTTGCCGTATTTCCGCCACGGCGCGCATTTCCGGATGATTCCGTGCCGGCGCCGCGGCAATGGGCAAAAAGGCCCTAAAATTGTGGAATAAATTTCACGAATCTGTCCGCCACAAATTGCCTCGTGGCGAGCCAACGCAGGAGAATGAATGGACAAGCCGGGAGAAATGAGGGCCTTTGTTCGCTCGGTCGAACTGGCCGGCTTTTCGGCGGCCGCGCGCGATCTCGACCTGACGCCTTCGGCGCTCTCCAAGCTGGTGACGCGCCTGGAAGACCGCCTCGGCGTTCGCTTGATGAACCGGACCACCCGCAAGCTTTCGCTCACGGCAGAGGGCGAGGCATATTTTGCCCACGCCCGGCGCATTCTGGCCGACATCGAGGAATCGGAAGCGGACGTCACACGCTTCTCGGCGAGCCCGAAAGGGCTGCTGCGCATCAACGTAGGCTTTGCCTTCGGGCTGCACCAGCTGGCGCCGGCCCTGCCGCGCTTCCTCGAGCAATATCCCGATATCGAGCTCGACATCACCGTCACCGACCGGCTCATCGATCTGGTCGAAGAGGGCGCCGACGTGGCGATCCGCACCGGTCAATTGCGCGATTCCGGATTGATCGCCCGCAAAATCTGCGACATGCACCGCGTCATTTGCGCGGCGCCGTCCTACCTCAAGCGCCACGGCGTGCCGAACACGCCGGCGGATCTGCTGCGCCACAACTGCGTTTCGATCAGCGGTGCGCCGCAGTTGCGGCGCTGGCCGTTTGCCGTCAACGGCAAGGTCGAAACGATCGAGGTGCACGGGAATGTGAGCGCCAATAACGCGGAAACTTTGTTGCAAATGGCCGCCACCGGCGTCGGCATCATCCGCCTCGCCGACGTCATCGTCGCCGACGGCATCCGTGCCGGTTGGCTCACACCGTTGCTCGCCGATGTGCACCACGTCGAACCCTTGCCGCTTTCGGCGGTCTATCCGGCCGGCAAACACAAGAGCCCGCGCGTGGCCGCCTTCGTCGCCTTTCTTGTCGATACCTTCGCCGGCGCGCCGTGGCGCAGGCGACCGGAAGGCGCGCGCAGCGGCAAAAGCAGATAATGTTTTCTACGGCATGCGCTCATCGGAGAGCAATATGAAAAAAATTTTCGCAATACTCTTTCTGGTCCTGGCCGGCTGCGCCGGTTCCGGTCCCTACAACGTCAGCAGCGAAGGGGTGGACGCGCGCCTGATGCTGCGCGGCTTCGACCCGGTAGCCTACTTCACGCAGGGCAAGCACCTGCCCGGCAAGGCCGATGTCAAAACCGAGTACGACGGCGTCACCTATCGCTTTTTGAACGAGGACAACAAGGCCGCTTTCCTCAAGGAACCCGCCAAATACATGCCGCAATACGGCGGCTTTTGTTCCAACGGCATCGTCTACGGCATTCCCTGGGGCGGCGATGCCGATGTATGGAAGATCATCGACGGCAAGCTCTACATCTTCGGCGGCGAAACGTCGCGCAACTATTTCACGATGGACGAGAAGAAGAACCTGGCGCTGGCCGATCAATACTGGAACCGCGAAGTGAAAGGCTCCAACGCCTTCACGCAACGCTATTACCGTCTGGCATGGCGCGTGCCGCATTACCAGACCGGCGCGGAATTGGCGGCGGAGTGGAAGCAGCGACAAACAGCAAAGTGAGCGGCGAAGCCACCGTATAATGCGCGGCAGCGATGCAATGGAGAGCCGATATGAAAACCAAGCACTACCTCACCGCCGAAGACTGTAAAAAAATTCTCGCCGCCTGCGAAGCCGAGGCGGCCCGACACGGCTGGGCGGTGTGCATCGCCATCGTCGATGACGGCGGCTATTTGCTGGCCTTTCAGCGGCTCGACGGAACACCGCCGGCCAGTGTGGCGATCTCGCAGGGCAAGGCGCTGAGCGCCGCGATTCGTCGTCGCGCCACCAAGCAGGATGAAGAGATGGTCAACAACGGCCGCGTGTCCGCCTTGTCGATGCCGAACATCACTTTTCTCGAAGGCGGCGTGCCGATCGTGGTGGAAGGCGAGACCATCGGCGCGGTAGGGGTCTCCGGCGTCAAGTCGATCGAGGACGCACAGATCGCGCAGGCCGGTATCCAAGCCTTGCTCGGTTGAATAGCGTGCATTGCCCCAGTTGCCAGGACGGCATGGAGGCGCTGAGCTTTGCGTCCTCCTACGGCACGCCGGTGGAAATCGATGCCTGCTGGTCCTGCCAGAGCATCTGGTTCGACAACTTCGAAAGCGTGGCGCTGTCGCCGCAATCGGTGATCGACCTGTTCCGCCGCATTCACGATGCGCGCGACCTGCCGCGCCGCACGCTGTCGATGCGCTGCAACTGTCCGCGCTGCGATTCGGTGCTGGCGAATACCCGCGACATGGTCAAGGCGGGACAATTTTCCTATTACCGTTGTCCGCGCGATCACGGCCGCCTGATCAGCTTCACGCAATTCCTGCTGGAAAAAAGTTTCGTGCGCGCACTGAATCCGGCAGAGGTAAGCTCGCTGGCGGCAAAAGTGCGGCAAATCCGCTGTTCCAGTTGCGGTGCGCCGATCGATTTGCAAAAAGACACCGCCTGCACGCACTGCGGCTCGCCGATCTCGGTGCTGGACGACCAGGCGGTGGAAAAGGCACTGAAAGACTACGAGGAACGCGCCGCACATCGCATCCCCGCCTCGCCACAGTCGGCTGGCAGCGGTTATCGTCCAGCGCCTCAGCCGGTTTCATCCGGCAGTTGGAGCGCCGGCGATGTGGTCAACGGCATTGTTGCTGCCGAGGTGGGCGCAGATCTGGTGGACCTGGTTTGCGTAGGCATTTCCTCTCTCTTCGATTGAATCCATGAACCTTTACCTGGTTACCGGTACCACCACCGGCATCGGCGCAGCATTGCGCGATGCATTGGCGGCGGACCCGGCAAATTGCCTGGTCACGCTGTCGCGCGCGGCCGAAAATGGCAAGGCGCCCGTCAACATATTTCTGGACCTCGCCAAGCCGGAAACCATAGCCGCCGCCTTCGGACGCGCGATGACGGCGGCCGGCGGCGGACGATTCGAACGCGCCGTACTGATCAACAACGCCGGCGTGGTTGGCCCGGTCGGACGCTTCGACCGCATCGATGGCGAGGCGCTGCAGGCAAACCTGCAAGTGAATCTGGTGGGACCGATGCAACTGGCGACGCTGTTTGCCAATGCGACGCGCTCGATCGCGGACCGGCGGCTGATCGTGCATATTTCCTCGGGTGCGGCCAAGCGCGCCATCGCCGGCTGGTCGGCCTATTGCGTGGCCAAGGCCGGCCTGGAAATGGCGGCGCGCGTGGCCGCGCTGGAAGCGGCGCAGCACGACCCGGCGCTCACCATCTGCTCGCTGGCGCCCGGCGTGGTCGACACCCCCATGCAGGGGCGCGTGCGTGCGACCAGCGCGGACGACTTTCCGGATGTGGAGCGCTTTCGCGGCATGAAAGCTGACGGCGCGCTGCGACCGGCCGCCGATGTGGCGCAAGACATAATCCGGCTCATTCACGGCAATCGCCTCGAAAACGGCGGCAATCACGACATCAGGGAAATGCTCCATGCCACAGGTTCGTAAGCACACCCGTCTCAACTATTGCGACCTCGCCCAATGCGAGGGCATCTGTTGCAGCGACGGCGCGTTCCTGCAGCCCGCCGAAGTGCGCACCATCCGGCGCGTCGTGGCGCAACACCCGGAGCATTTTGCGCATTTGCCGGAGGATTTCATCGTCGCCGGCGACTGGCACGGGCACACCGGTCCCAAGACCAATGTGCGCGCTCACAGGTATCGGGCCAAGCCGGACCATTTCGCCTCGACCCGCTGCGTGATGGCGGACGACGAGGGCAAATGCTCCTTACAGACGCTGGCAGTCGGGCTTGGCCGCCACAAATGGGCCTACAAGCCGATGGGCTGCTGGCTGTATCCGCTCGAACTCGAAGACGGCAGGATTCTCGCCCCGCCGCGCACGCGCCGCGACGACACCAATAATATCGGCAAGGAGTATCCGGGCTTTTCCACCTTTACCCCCTGCGGCCAGCACGATCGCAAAGGCAAGGTCTGGTGGGTGACGCTGAAAGAAGAGCTCGGTCACGTTCGCAAGAAAATCTGAGGCGGCCGGCGCACGTTGCCGCAACAAAATCGCCGGCCGGGCCGCTTCGGCATACCATAGCGTATGGCATCCGGCAAATTTCCACTATGACCAAGAAAGCCGATCCTGTTCGCGACCTTGAACGCGCGCTGGCCGCCGTCGGCGACGGCCTCGCGCGCATGCAAGGTGCCCTCGATAGCATGGAGTCGGGACTGGTCTGGTACGGAGCGGACGACCGGCTGCTGTTTTGTAATCGCCGTTTCCGCGAGATCTACGCCGAGGTCGCCGCATTGTTGGTGCCGGGTGCTGCCTACGCAGATATCGCCCGCGCCTTTCATCGCAGTGGTTACGCCAGACGCACCGAACTGGACGAAGATGCCTATGTCGCCGCAAGGGTGGCGCGTCACCTCGATCCGGATGAACGCGACTACGAATTCCAGCTCGAAACCGGTACCTGGTTGTGGGCCTCCGATCGCAAAACCGCCGATGGCGGTGTGATCGGCGTGCGTCTCGACATCACCGAAAAAAAGAAAATCGAGGCAAAGATCCGCGAACTGGCTGAGTTCGACCACCTGACCGGACTTCCGAATCGAATGTTACTGTCGGCACGCTACGATTTCGCGGCGCGCCAGGCGGAGCGCGCCGGCGACAAATTGGCGCTGCTGTTCATCGGCCTCGATCGCTTCAAGTCGATCAACGATTCCCTCGGCCACCACCTGGGTGACGGCATTCTCGCCGAGACCGCGCAACGCCTGCAAAAGTCGGTGCGCTCCACCGACACGGTCGCGCGGCACGGCAGCGACGAGTTCATCGTGTTGCTGCCGGGCGTGAGCGACGCACCCGACCTCGCGCATATCGCCGAACTGGTGCAAAGCGCGGTCGCGCGCCCGCATCTTTTCGAGGACCGCGAGGTGTCCTTTACCGCGTCGATCGGCGTCGCGGTCTGGCCGGCCGACGGAAACAATCTCGCCGACCTGGTCCACAACGCCGATCTC
>CAZCKI010000004.1:0-20794 GCA_964498815.1 uncultured Burkholderiales bacterium | reverse complement strand
GTTGGCGGACGAAGTCAGCCGCTCAACCGCGGGAAGTGGTTATGTTGTTGAACGCCTGCTGGAAGTGCTGTGCGCAGAAGCCATACGGTCCCACGCTGAAGCGATCACCAAGCACGATTCCGGCTGGTTTCGCGGCATCAAGGATCCCGTCGTCGGGCGTGCAATTGCCGCCATCCATGGCGAGCCCGGCAAAAACTGGACAGTGCCGGCGTTGGCCAGCGTGGTGGCAATGTCGCCTTCGCGCTTTTCCGCTCGCTTTTCCGCGTCGCTGGGCGATAGTCCGATGGCTTATGTCGCGAAATGGCGCATGAATATTGCCTGCCGCAAGCTCGCCACTACGCGCGATGCCGTCGACCGGATTGCTGCCGATCTGGGATACGAGAGTCACGCCGCATTCAACCGCGCGTTCAAGAAGCTGGTCGGGCTGCCGCCCGCCGCATGGCGTGCTCGTACGGTCGGGTGATACGCACCATCCTCGGCGGCTGTCCCGGGACATTTTGTGCCCTTCGGGGGTAATATGCGACAGGCGGCCTGACTGGCCGCCGCTCACATTCAAAGGGGGAAGACAAATGATTCGATCCGGGAAGTTCGTATGGCTGGTTGCAGGCCTGTTTGCCGCAATCGGTTTCGTACACGCCGCACCACCGGCGGCCGGCGCCGACGAAGCCGCCATTCGCGCGCTGTCGGTGAACTGGGCCAAGGCTTTTAACGGCGGCGATGCCAAGGCGGTGGCTGCGTTGTACGCGGAAGACGCCGTGCTGATGCCGCCGGGTGCGCCGGCCGCGAAGGGCGCTGCCGCGATCCTCGCCTTCATCACCAAGGACATCGCCGGCGCCAAGACGGCCGGCGTGACGTTTGTGCTGAATCCCAAGACCGACGTCGGCATTTCCGGTGACCTGGGTTGGGAATCCGGCACCTACACGGCGACCATCAAAGGCAATGTCGTCGAGACCGGCAAATTCCTGTCGGTTTCTCGCAAGAAGGACGGCAAATGGCTCTATGTGAGGGATACCTATAACCAGGATGCCGCTCCCGCGCCGCCCGCGCCACCGGCGCCTCCGGCAAAAGCGCCTGCCGCACCGACGCCCGCACCTGCTGCACCTCCGGCACCTGCCAAGAAGTAACCGGCTTTCGAGAACGGCCGGCACATTTCTTCCCATTCGGGAATGGGATGGCCGGCCGATTCTTTTCCGGCGTCGCGCGATGCGCCGTTGCCGCCCGCCGATGCCGGCCAATCCGGACTACACTTACGCCTTCGCCCAAACAGGGCGAATCTTGCCCATATTTCGAGGTCACAAAATGACAACTCCGCTTTCCCTGTTGCAACGCGCCGTCCCGGCACTGATATGCGCCTTGGGATTCGCTACTTCCAGCATGGCCGCCGAACCGCCGTCCATCGACAAAGTCCTGGCCGGTGGCCAGCGCAGCGACACCAATCGCGCGCGCGATGTCTATCGCCACCCCAAGGAAACACTGGCTTTCTTCGGCGTCAAACCCGATTCGACCGTGATGGAAGTCTTCCCTGGCGGCAATTGGTACGCCGAGATCCTGGCGCCTTACCTCGCCGACGGCGGCCGCTATTTCGCCCTGGTCTCGCAGCGCGGCAAGAAGGGTGCGGAGGAGCGCTTCGCCAAGTCGCCCGTTTATGCTAAGGCCAAGGTGGCGGTATTCGCGCCGCCCAACAGTGTGGAAGGCGCTCCCGAAGGCGGTGCCGATTTTGTGCTGACCTTCCGCAACGTCCATAATCTGCTCGATGACGATTTGTTCGACAATTACCTCAAGGCGTTCTACAGCGCGCTGAAACCCGGCGGCGTGCTGGGCGTCGTCGAGCACCGCGCCAAGGTCGATGCCAAAATGAAAAGTTTCATCGACACCGGTTACGTGACCGAGGCCTACGTCATCAAGCACGCCGAGATGGCTGGCTTCAAGCTCGACGCCAAGAGCGAGATCAACGCCAATCCTAAGGACACCAAGGATTACCCGAAGGGAGTCTGGACCCTGCCGCCGACGCTGGACTTGAAGGACGTGGACAAGGCCAAGTACCTCGCCATCGGCGAGTCCGATCGCATGACCTTGCGCTTCGTGAAGCCGGCAAAGTAACTTCCGGCAATTCGTAATGTACATCGGGCCCGCAATGCGGGTCCGATGCATTTTGGAAGCCGAATTGCGATCAGGGCGCCGCTTTGTGATCGTAACTGACCACGCGCGTAATGATCCACTTGCCGTCCTTGTTTTGCCAAATGTGGAGGAATCGGCCGATGCCTTCGCACTTGGCGGCACCCGTGTGGCAGAACAGATGCGTGCCGGTATAAACGGCGCCATAGTTGCCCAGCGGCCATACCTCCAGCGTGCCCGCGACCAACTCGCGGCGGAATTTTCCGCAAACGTTTTTTCTCACGGCGTCGATGAACTGGTCTCGCGACTGCGACAGGCCGGTTTTGTCGTGGTAGAACTCCAGCTCCGGCGAGAAATAGGACTCGAGCTTGGCGATATTGCAATCGTTAAAGGCACTGAACACGTCGCGATCCAGCGCCCCGATACGGAGGAATAGTTCGGAGGGCGCGGCCTTCGCGGCTGGCGTGCTTTCGGCAAATGCTGCTTGCGCCGACAGCGTGGCCAGCAAGGCGACCATTGTAACCAGGCCGGCGATGGGTGAGAGTTTCGTCATGATGCACTTCTCCTCAACAGGGTGATGCCGCAGGCAGACACGGTGACGCGCGACACCGTCCATCCTCGTGGAAGTGCAAGCGATTGTCGCCATTCGTGCGACGAGCCGCAGAAATAGTGAGCCGGGTGACAGGGGCAAAGCAAAAGGGCCTGCATCGGCAGGCCCTTTTGTGGATGCTCAGTCACCTACCAGATCGTTACCCGCTGCTCGGGCGGCAGGTACATCTTGTCGCCTTCCTTGATGTCGAACGCGCTGTAGAAGCCGGGTTGATTGCGCAGCGTGGCGTTGCCGCGCACGGCAGCCGGCGAGTGCGGGTCGGACTTCAGCAACACAATGGCGGCATCGGGACGCGCCTTGCCGCGCCAAACCTGCGCCCAGCCCATGTACAGGCGTTGGTCGCCGCTGAGGCCGTCGATCACCGGCGGTTCCTTGCCGCCGAGTGCAATGCGATAGGCCTTGTAGGCGATGGCCAGACCGGAGTTGTCGCCGATATTCTCGCCCAGGGTGAAGGCGCCGTTGACGTGATAGCCCGGCACCGGCTCGTAGGCGTCGTACTGCGCGATCAGGGCCTTGGTCTTGGCGGTGAATTTTTCGCGGTCTTCCGCCGTCCACCAGTTGCGCAAGTTGCCGACCTCATCGGACTGGCTGCCGGAATCGTCGAAGCAATGGCCGATCTCGTGGCCGATCACGGCGCCGATGCCGCCGTAATTGACGGCGTCGTCCGCGGCCACGTTGAAGAAGGGTGGTTGCAGGATGCCGGCCGGGAACGTGATGTCGTTCATGCGCGGGTTATAGGAGGCGTTGACCGTCTGCGGGCCATAGCGCCACTCGGCGCGATCGACCGGCTTGCCGAGGCGTTCGATATTGCGCTGGTACTCGGCGGCGGCAATGCGCTTCAGGTTGCCGATCAGGTCGTTCTTGGCGATGGCGATCTTCGAATAGTCGCGCCATTTTTCCGTATAGCCGATCTTGACGTTCATCGTCGCCAGTTTTTTCTTGGCTTCAACCTTGGTGGCCGGAGTCATCCAGTCGAGCGAATCGATGCTTTGCGCATACGCTGCCTTCAGATTACCAACCAGCTTGTCCATGCGTGCCTTGTTTTCCGGCGGAAAATACTTGGCCACATAAAGCTTGCCGACGGCATCGCCCAGCGAGTTGTCGATCAAGGTCACGGCGTGTTTCCACGGCTCCTCGTTGGCCGGTACGCCGCGCAGCACCGTGCCGGTGAAGGCGAACTGGTCGTCAACGAAGGATTGAGACAGGAACGGCGCATAACGGCTGATGAGGTGCCACTTGAAATAGGCTTTCCAGGCCGGCAGCGGGGTTGCTTCCAGGGTCTTGGCGAGCGAGGTCACGTAGCTCGGCTGCGCGACGATGACCGAATCGATCTTGCCTTCCAGACCGGCGGTGCGCAGTTGCAGGTTCCAGTCATAGCCGGGCGCAAGTTCGGCGAGTTTGGCGAGCGCGTACTTGTTGTAGGTCTTGTTGGGATTGCGGTTTTCCACGCGGGTCCACTGGCCGCGCGCCAATTCGGTTTCCAGCGCGACGACCGAGGCTGCGGATTCAGCCGCTTTTTTGTCGCCGACGGCGGCCAGCATTTTCTCGATCAGCGCCTGGTATTTTTCGCGCACGTTCTTGAACTTGGCATCGCTATCGCTCAAGTAGTAATCGCGGTCCGGCAGGCCGAGACCGCTTTGGCCGATGGTAACCACGTAATGAGTGGCGTCCTTGCCGTCCTGGGCCACGAACAGGCCCAAGGGCGCGGTGACGCGCATGCGGTTCATGGTGGCGATCATCTCCGGGATCTGCTTCTTGTCGGCGAGTTTGTCGATGTTCGCCAAATCCGCCTTCAGCGGCGCCGCACCCAAGGAATTGCGACGCTGCATGTCCATGTAGCTCGCGTACAGGTCGCCGACTTTTTGCGCTTCCGAGCCCTGTTTTTGGTGCGGGTCGGCTGCTGCAGCCTCGATGATGGCGCGCAGATTCACGGCGACACCTTCGCGCAATTCATCGAATGTTCCCCAGCGCGACTTGTCGCTGGGAATTTCCGCACCCTTGAGCCAGGTGCCGTTGACGTATTTGAAAAAATCATCCTGCGGGCGGGAGGCAGTATCGAATCCCTTGCTGTCGATCCCGGAATTCAGGGCGGTAGGGGCAGGGTCGGCCGCGAGGGCGATGCCCACCAGGCTGGAGCTGACCAGGGAAAAAAGGCTGATGGCAACACGTGATTTCACGGCGGGTCCTCTATACGGAATGGGAAAGAAGGCCCACCGCGCGGGCGCGCCTCGGCGCAGAGTGTACTGAAAAATGCGCCCTCGTGTTTTTCAAGTTGTGACAAAGTGCGTTCGGGCGCTGCCGCTCCGTGCCCCCGGCGTAAAATGGCCGGCAATCGCCGACGTTCGTTTCGCCATTGCATTTGTCCCGAGGAAAGCTTCTGGCCGCCGACTACCCCGCAGAGCAGCAAGCGAAGTCCCTGGTCGCCGCACTCGGCGTTACGCAAATCATCGCCTGGGGCTCGATTTACTACCTGTTCGCCCTGCTGATCGTCCCGCTGGAGCGCGAACTGGCAATCAGCCGCGCAGCCACCGCCGGGGCATTTTCGCTCAGTCTGCTGGCCTCGGGCTTGGCCGCCCCCTGGATCGGCCGCTTGATCGATCGCGTCGGCGGTCGTGAAGTGATGACGGCGGGTTCGATCGTCGGCGCCGGCTTGTTGCTCGCGCTGTCGAAGGTGCAGACGGTCTGGATGTTGTACCTGGTCTGGGCGGGCCTGGGGGTGGCGATGGCCGCGACCTTGTACGACGCGGCGTTTGCCGTGGTGACCCACGCATTTACCCGCAATTACCGGCGTGCCATCACGACGCTGACCTTGTTCGGCGGCTTTGCCAGCACCGTTTTCTGGCCGTTGACGGCATGGCTGATCGATCGTGTCGGCTGGCGCGATGCGACGCTTTGCTGGGCGATCCTGAATCTCGCCGTCTGTGCGCCGTTGCATTGGCTATTTGTACCCAAGCGGCAGACCCACCTCGGCGAAGGCGCCGGTAGCGATCATCCAGGCAAGGACAGCCCCTGGCTGCGAAACCCCGCCTTCCTCGCATTCGCACTCTCGTTTGTCGGCCAATCGCTGGCCATTTCGGCGCTGGGGGTGCACCTGTTGACCATGCTGGCCGAGCGCGGCCTCAGCGCCACCGAAGCGGCCGTCGTCGGCGCCATGATCGGGCCCATGCAAGTGGCGGGGAGGGTGCTGGAGCTCGCTGTTAGTGCGCGCCTGTCGGCCGTGCAGGTAGGCCGCTGGGCCGTGGTCTTGCTACCGGCCGCGCTGCTGGTTTTACTCGGTGCCGGCGTGCAGTGGAGTTGGCTGGTGGTGTTTGCCGTCCTGTACGGCGCCGGCAACGGCGCGATGACCATCGTGCGCGGTGCGGCGCCCGCGGAAATGTTCGGTCGCGAGCAATACGGCGCGCTGACCGGTGCGATGGCGGCGCCGGCCATGGTGGCAAGGGCAGGCGGCCCCTTGCTGGCCTCTCTGGCCTGGGGTTTTGGCGGCTACCCCTTGGTATTGGGTTTGCTGGCGGTGGTGGCGGCCTTCGCCGCCGTCACCTACTACGTGGCGACCGGGCAAAAAGGTCGAACCGGCGGACATTGAACCAATTCCTCGTACGAACCTCCAAGTGCGGAGCAATCCGCACCGGGCACATCCGGAATCACCGGCGCCGCGTCAAAGTGCCTGCACTGGACAAAAAACAGATACCAATCGTGACGTCGTGAGGAGCCGCAACATGCCCATCGAACCCGAGAAAAAACCACCATCGCCAATGTGGCTCACCACTCTTATTGCCGCTTTTCTGACCCTGGTCGCCTGGCTGTTGCCGGCCTGCATGGCCCTGGCCGCGGAGCCCGCAAATCTGGTCCAATGGAGACCGGGCCTGACCTCGTCGGCACAACCCGACAGCGCCTACCTGAAGCGCGCCAAGGCGCTCGGCTACGATATGGTGATCAATATTGCGCCGCCGGAGTACGACGGCGCGGTGCCGGAGGAAGGCGCCATACTCGCCAATCAGGGCGTCATATACGTCAATATCCCTGTGGCCTGGACCCATCCGACGGCGGAAGATTTCCGCGTATTCAGCGATATCCTCGATTCGGCCAAAAAGAAAAATGTGCTGGTGCACTGCCAGGTCAACCTGCGCGGTTCGTCCTTTTCCTTCCTGTATCGCGTGATTCAGGAAGGCGCCGCGGTCGACGCCGCGCGTGAAAAACTGACGGGGGTTTGGATGCCGCAGCCGACCTGGAAGAAATTCATCGAGGCGACGCTGGCGGCGCACGGCAAAAAAGTGGAATGGCTATAAGGCACCGACCGAGCAGGTGCGGACCAAGCCGCGTCGCCATACCGGTGAAAACGCAGCTCTGACGACTCCGCTCCCGTCGGCGATTCGGCCCCGGACAGAACGCGGACCCGCAAATGGCGGACAATGAACCTATGCCCGGTTGCCTGCCACGCGCGCCGGCTCCCGTTCGCACCGCTTTTTTCGCATTTCGTCCTACCACCGTGGCAGCGAGCGGACGGTTGCCGTACTCTTGCAGGGCTGCGGCAAACTGACCGGAATAGGGGCTGAAAACGGCCAAAACCGGTTGAAATGCCGAATTACATGGGAACGGTGCGTCGGGGCAACCCGAATCGACCAATAAACAACACTTGCGAGAAGAATTCATGTTGCAAAAAGCCAGTTTGATCCGAAAAAATAAGCTGTGGCTGAAAGCCGCCGTCTGCCTCGCCGCCGCCGTTTGCCTGAGCGCCTGCATCAAAGGTCAGGACAAGGCGGACAAGCCCGCTACCAGTGCGTCCCTATTGCTGGCAGCCGAAGATCTGCATACCGTGCGCAGCAACGTGCTGGCCTCGGGGCCGGCGATCACCGGGTCCATCCAGCCGGAGCGCCGCGCCGATCTGCGCGCCGAGGTGTCGGCCGTGGTGCTGCAGATGGTCAAGGAAAACGGTGATGTGGTGCGTCACGGCGACCTGCTGGTACGCCTGGACGATACCGCCATTCGCGATAGCTTGGCCGCGGCGGTTTCCGCGGTGCGCTCTGCGGGCGTGGCGCAGGAACAGGCCGAGCGTCAGTACCAGCGCATGGTGACCCTGCGCGGTTCGGGCATGGCATCCACCCAGCAAATGGAAGACGCCGAGAACCGCCGCAATACCACGCAAAGCGATCTCGAAGCCGCCAAGACGCGCGAAGTGCTGGCCCGCCAGCAACTGCAGCGCACCGAAGTGCGCGCGCCGTTCGACGGGCTGGTGAGCGACCGCAAGGCTTCGGCCGGCGATACCGTGCAAATCGGCAAGGAACTGGTGAAAGTGATCGACCCCGCCAGTATGCGTTTCGAAGGCCTGGTTTCGGCCGATGCCATCGGCAGCGTCAGGGTCGGCGAACAGGTGGTGTTTCGGGTGAATGGTTACGGCGACCAGCAATTCCTGGGCAAGGTACGGCGCGTCAACCCGGCGGCCAACGCCACCACCCGCCAGGTCGAGGTGGTGGTGGATTTCGCCGACAAGAAGCAGCCCAAGTTGGCAGGCCTGTACGCGGAAGGGCGCATCGAATCCGACAGCGCCACCAGCCTGACCTTGCCTGCCACTGCCTTTGTGCGCGACGGCGACAAGGCTTATGCGTGGCGCATCCAGGACAACAGCGTGCGCAAGGTCACTCTGTCGATCGGCTCGCGCGACGAGAGAAGCGGCGAGTACGTGCTCAAGGATGGACTCAAGGCGGGCGACGTTCTGATCCGGCAGGCGACATCGACGATGAAGGATGGACAAAAAGTGGAAGTTGCGCAGGCCAAGGCAGCCGCCACCACGCAAGCGAGCAAGTAGAACCCAGGGGCCAGCCATGTTTCTATCCGACTTTAGTATCAAGCGGCCGGTGGTCACGGTCGTGATCATCATCATGTTAATGGCGCTGGGGCTGCTCGCGCTGAAAAAACTGCGGGTGAACAATATCCCCGACGTGGAACAACCCGTCATGGTGGTGAACGGTCCCTATCCGGGAGCATCGCCCGAGACCGTCGAGCGCGAAATCATCAACCGCGTCGAGAAATCCCTGCAAAGCATTCCGCAGGTGTACCAGATCCGCAGCACCGCCGCCGAGAGTGGCGCGACCATCGTCATCATCTTCAATTTCAAGAAGAACATGGTCGAGGCCTCGGATGAAATCCGCAATGCCATCGCGGCGGTGCGCTACAAGCTGCCGGTGGAAATGCGCGAACCGATATTGCAGCGCTTCGATCCCAATTCGCAGCCGATCATGAATCTGGCGCTATCGTCGTCCAGCCTCTCACACGCGGAGATTTCACGGCTGGCGGAAGATACGCTGGCGGACCGGTTCCGCGGCATCGACGGTGTGGCGGTGGTCAGTGTCAACGGCTCGCTGCACCGCGAGTTGTCGGTGCTGTTGCGCGCGGAAAAACTGCGCGAGTACAACGTCTCCATCGGCGAAGTGACCAATGCCCTGCGCATGCAGAACACCACGGCGCCGGTGGGCCGCGTCAAGGGGCCGCTGGATGAACAGAGCATCCGTCTGGTGGGACGCATAGAATCGCCCGCCGAATTCAAGCAAATCGTCATCAAGCGCAGCGGCAACGAGATCGTGCGCCTGGGGCAGGTGGCGGTGATCGAGGACGGCTTCGCCGAACTGGCCGGATTCAGCATGCGTAGCGGCCATCCCAACGTCGGCATTTCCATCACGCGCTCGCGCGACGCCAGCACGGTGACCGTGGCCAACAAGGTGCGCGCACTGGTCGAGGAGATCGGCAAGACGCTGCCTCCCGGCACCAAGCTGGAAGTGACCCGCGACGGCGGCAAGGACGCGCAAACCAGCCTGCAGAATGTGATCGAAGCGTTGATCTACGGCGCCATGCTGACCATTTTCGTGGTCTATGCCTTCCTCAACTCCTGGCGTTCCACCCTGATCACGGCGCTGGCCCTGCCAACTTCGGTGATCGCCGCCTTCATCGCCGTGTGGCTGTGCGGTTTCACGCTCAATTTCATGACGCTGCTGGGGTTGTCGCTTGCAATTGGCGTGTTGATCGACGACGCCATCGTGGTGCGCGAAAACATCGTGCGCCACATGGAAAAAGGCATGGACCGGCGCACCGCTGCCAGTGCCGGCACCGCCGAAATCGGCCTCGCCGTAACGGCGACCACGTTCTCCATCATCGCGGTGTTCCTGCCGGTGGCGACCATGGGCGGCGGCGCCGGCGAGTGGTTCCGGCCGTTTGCGCTCACGGTGGCTACGTCGGTCATGGTGAGCCTGTTTATTTCCTTCACGCTCGACCCGATGCTGTCGGCGTACTGGGGCGATCCGGTGGGGTACGCGCACCAGCCCAAGACCGGGATCAGCCTGTGGCTGTCGAAATTCAACCAATGGTTCGACCATCAGGCGAACCGCTACGGCGATGTGATCTCCTGGGCCTTGCACCATCGCAAATGGATGACGGCCATCGCCGTACTCAGTTTTTTTGGCGCACTCTTCATGCAGTACAAGTTTGGCGGCTCCAGTTTTCTGCCGGTCTCCGACGTTGGTACGGTTGCCATCGACGTGCGCATTCCGTCCAGCGCCAGTCCGGAATACGCGAAGCTGAAAGTGGAAACGGCGGCCGGACTGGCGCGCACCATCCCCGAGACCGTGGCGACCGACAGCAATGTCAACGCCGGCGGTGGACGGGTGTACGTCGATATTGGCAAAAGCAACAAGCGCAAGCGCAACGCCGCGGAGATTGCAGGCGATTTGCGCGAAATGCTCAAGCGCGTGGTTGGCGCCGAATACACGGTGCTGGACGACATCAATAACGGTGTCCGCAAGCCGGTACAGATTCAATTCTCCGGCCCGGACGCACGCAAGCTCCTGGCGATCACCAACGACTTCATGGAAAAGCTCAAGAAAGTTCCGGGCGCGGTCGACGTTGGTCTATCCGAACAGGAGCCCAAGGATGAACTGAAGATCGACCTGAATCGTGGCCTGGCCAATGCCATGGGAATCTCCGTGGGAGATGCGGCGCAGGCGCTGCGGGTGGCTTTTGCCGGCGTGGAAGTGGGCGACTGGGTCGATCCGACCGGGGAAACCCGCGACGTCGCCGTACGCCTGCACCCGGATGACCGCGTCAGCGCCGGCAGCATCGAGCACTTGCCGATAGGAGTGTCCGGCACCAACGTCATGGTGCCGCTGGACCAGATCGCCACCATCACCATGGGCAAGGGTCCTTCGCAAATCCAGCATTCGGATGGCAAGCGCATGATCGCTGTTTCTGCCAATGCGCAAGGTCGTTCAGCGGGTGAAGTGACTTCGGACGCCTTGAAGATTGCAAAGCAAATCGATTTCCCTGCGGGATACGGCCTGGAACTTGGCGGCGCTGCGCGCGACCAGAGCGAAGTCTTCTCGGAAATGTTCATCGCGCTGATCATGGGTATCGGCCTGATGTACCTGACGCTGGTGATTCAGTTCGGCTCCTTCACAGCACCCCTGCCGATCATGATGTCCCTGCCGCTCAGCCTGATCGGTGTAGTGGTGGCGCTGAAAGTGACCGGTGGGACACTGAACCTGATGAGCTTCATCGGCATCATCATGTTGATGGGCCTGGTCGCCAAGAACGCCATCTTGCTGCTCGACTGCGCGCGCAAGGAAGAGGCGCAGGGCGTGGACCGCGAAGAGGCGCTGATGCACGCCGGCCGCGTGCGCTTGCGGCCTATCCTGATGACGACCTTCGCACTGATCGCGGGCATGATGCCGGTCGCGATCGGACTGGGCGAGGGCGGGGAGTTTTACCGGCCGATGGCAGTGGCCATCATCGGTGGCACCATCACCTCCACCATCCTCACGCTGTTGGTCGTGCCGACCTTTTACGACAGCATCGAAATTTCCCACGATCGCGCTATCGCCAAATTCCTTTGGCGCGAGGAACAGTGGAGCGGTTGGAAGGTGGGCACGCTGATTGCCTTCTTGATGACCCTGAGTGAGGCATTCCTGACCCTGATCCTGGTCCGCTTCGTCTATCGCTTCACCAAGCGCATGCTGGGAATGCGGGGTAGTTCGGTGCCGCCCATCGCTGCCGGGTCGAAACTCTCACACATGGTGGATCACTCGGCAGACTGATTGCCGGGTGATGTAGGCGGCACATCGCAGCTGACGGGGCCTGACGCCGTGATATAGCCCCCGCTCGCCGGGTGAATACGGAAAAATCGCCCACTTTTGTGCAGCAGGGCAATTGCCCGGTATGCTTCGCCCTACTCTGAACTCCGATTGCCGGCGCGGCCGGTACAATCCCGGCCATGACGACACTCTCGCTGCGCGACCGCCTGTTCCGTACCCAACCCGTGCCAACCGGCGAGCAGGCCGAGTCCCATGGACTGAAGCGCAGCCTCGGCGCATTTTCACTGACCATGCTGGGGGTGGGCGGAACCATCGGCACCGGCATCTTTTTCACCATGGCGGAGGCGGTGCCCAAGGCCGGCCCGTCGGTGATCCTGTCGTTCCTGATTGCTGCGTTTACGGCCGGACTGACCGCCCTTTGCTATGCCGAATTGGCGGCGCGCATCCCGGCTTCGGGCTCGTCCTATTCTTATGTCTACGCGACCCTGGGCGAATTCCTGGCTTACGTGGTGGCAGCCTGCATATTGCTCGAATACGGTCTGTCGGCCAGCGCCACGGCCATAGGCTGGTCGGAGTATCTCAACAATTTCCTGCAAAACGCCTTCGGCTGGCAGATCACCGAGGCCTTGCGCACGCCGATGTTTGTTTCCGGTAAAGAGGGCCTGGAGATCCATTGGGGTCACTTCAATCTGCCGCCGATCGTGCTGGTGTTTCTTTGTGGCGTGCTGTTGATGCGCGGTGTCAAGGAGTCCGCGGCGGTCAACACGACGCTGGTGTGCATCAAGATCCTGATCCTGATTTTTTTTGCGGCCATTGCTTTGTCCGGCTTTCACGCCGAGAACTTCACGCCATTTTTTGCCGGCGACCCCGCCAAGGGGCAAGGCGGAATGAGCGGGGTCACCGCAGCCGCCGCGACGGTATTCTTTTCCTTCATCGGTCTCGATACCGTGACGACGGGTGGGGCGGAAGCAAAAAATCCGCGGCGCGACGTGCCGCTCGGTATCATCGCAGCGCTGGTGATCGTTACGATGTGCTACATGCTTGTGGCGGTGACCGCGCTGGGTGCGCAACCGTCTGCCAAATTTGAAGGGCAGGAGGCCGGATTGGCAGTGATCCTGCAAAACGTGACCGGCCAGGTGTGGCCTGCGCTGGTCCTGTCTGCGGGCGCCGTCATTTCGGTATTCAGCGTGACCTTTGCCTCGCTATTCGGCCAGACGCGCATTCTCTACGCCATCAGTCGCGACGGGCTGATCGGCAAGGCCTTTCAGGAAGTCAACACCGTCACCCGCGTGCCCACCCGCAACACCATTGTCGTGTGCGTAATGGCGGCCCTGGTGGCAGGCTCGGTCGATTCAGGCTATTTATGGGACATGGTCAGCATGGGTACGCTGACCGCGTTTGGCATCGTTTCGGCTGCCGTACCGGTGATTCGCTGGCGCGATGCCGCCGCCGATAAGCACAAGTTCCAGGTACCGTTCGGTCCTTACTTCGTGCCGATATTGAGCGTCCTCTCCTGTCTGTACATCATGAAGGATCTGTCGCTCACGACTTACACCGTGTTCGGCGTCTGGATGGCGGCCGCATTGCTCGGCTATTTCACTTACGGCATGAAACACTCGCGCCTGCAAAGCGCCAAGCCCTGAAGGAATGCATCGAAATGGAAATGACCCCCACTACCGTTGCGATCATGATCGCCGTGCCGCTGATTGCATTGCGGCTGTATTTTCGCGTCAGGCGCCTGATCGGCCGCCAGCGCTCGCGGCTGTGGCGGCATTGGACAGCGGCGATCCTGTTTCCCTTGCTGTTGTGCCTGTTCGGCCTGTCGGCGATGGCCTCGCCGCTGGCGCTGGGCGGCCTGGCGCTGGGTATCGCCGTCGGCATCGGGCTTGCCATCTGGGGATTGCGGCTCACGGTGTTCGAAAAGACCGATGCCGGGCATTTCTATACCCCCAACGCGCACATCGGCATCGCCTTGTCGCTACTGCTGGTGGGGCGTATCGGCTATCGCTTCTATCAGCTGTCGATGCTGGGTGTGACCGATCCGCAAATGGGCTGGCAGCATATCGGTCGCAGTCCCGCCACGACCATCATATTCGGCATGCTGGCCGGTTATTACACCTGGTACGCCATCGGTATTCTGCGCTGGCGAAATTCGGTGCGGCAGGTTGCCGAGGTCAAACCGGTCTAGGCTTGGGTGCCGGCTTGGCTGCGGCATCCCACTGAAAGCGGCGCAGGCTGATCCTTCCTTCCGCGCCGAATTCGACGCCTTCGTCTTCCAGCAGGATGCGCTGCAGTTCGTCGCTGCCACTATCCCAGTGCCGCACCCGCAGGCTGATGCGCCCCTGCGCGTTGATGACGCGGTGCCAGGGAATCTTCACGTTGGCCGGTGTTGCGCTGAGCGCATAGCCTACGTGCCGGGCATGGCGCGGCCAGCCGATCAGTTTGGCGATCTGGCCGTAGGTGGCCACGCGTCCGCGCGGAATCTTTTTCACCATGCGATAGACAAGGGCGGGATCGAGGCCGCCGCTGGTGGGACGGGATACGGGCATTGCGAGTCGCAGTTACCTAGTAGGTGACCGGAATCGGGTCCAGCGAGCGCCAGTAATACCAGGTCGCCACGCTGCACCAGGGATGGTAGAACTCGCGGTAGGCTTCCACTGCTTCCTTATCGATGCGCTCACCGTCGTGGTGAAATTTCTCGACCGCGCGGATCAGGCCGATGTCGGCTACCGGCCAGACGTTCGGTCGCATCAGGTAGAAGAGCAGGAACATCTCCGCCGTCCAGCGGCCGATGCCCTTGACCTCGGTGAGCTCGCTGATGATGTCCTCGTCGGCCATATTGTTCCAGCGGCGCGGCTTGATGCGGCCGGCGGCGAAGTGACCGGCGAGATCCTGCATGTAAGCGATCTTCTGCCGCGAGTTGCCGGCCGCGCGCAACTGCTCCGGCGTCACCGCCAGCATATTGGCGGGTTTCATTTTGCCGACCACTTCTATGGTCCGGTCCCATACCGACTGCGCCGCCTTCACCGAAATCTGCTGGCCGACGATGGCGCGCGCCAGTGTCTGGAACGGGTCGCCGCGGGTGCGCAACTCCGCCTGTGGAAATTGCTTGATCAGTTTGCGCATCACCTTGCAGCGCTTCGACAGCGCCTGGGTGGCTTCGGGCCAGTAATCGGGGGTCATCAATCCAGGAAATCCATTGAGAGAGTCAAGGTCGGCAAAAAAATCGTCTGCCACGGTCAGCCGAATGCGCGGGATTGGCGTTACAGAATTGCCATGAACTGATCCAGCCGTCCAACCCGCCGATCACACCGGAATTATAGTGCGTCCCTTTGTCCTCGGCCTGTTGACGGGTGTATTTGCGCTGCAAAACATGGCGGAACTGCCGCTCGTACCTGTGTTGGAGTGGCTGCCGGTCGCATTGCTCGCCTCGGCGGCCTCGTTCTGGCTACGCATGCGCGGTCGGCGAGACGTGGCTGCGGCATTGGCTATTTGTGCCGGCGCGATGCTGGGCTTTGGCTACGCCGGCTGGCGTGCAGAAACGCGCCTCGCGGACGCGCTGCCGCAGCAGTGGGAAGGCCGCGATATCGACCTGACCGGTGTGGTGAGCAGCCTGCCGCAGGTCAACGAGCGTGGCACGCGATTTGAATTCGATGTCGAACAGATCCAGACCGCCGGCGCGACAGTGCCGCCGCACCTGTCGCTGTCCTGGTATGCCGAACCGTCGCGAGGCAGCGCGGCCGCGCAGCCGGCGCCGCAATTGCGGCCAGGGCAGCGCTGGCAACTGACGGTGCGCTTGCGCCGCCCGCACGGCACGCAAAATCCGCACGGTTTCGACTTCGAGGCATGGGCGCTGGAAAGAAATATCCGCGCCACCGGCTATGTACGCGCGCGTGGCACCAACGTGTTACGCGACGAGTTCGTCGCGAGCCTGGGAGCGCGGGTCGATCGCATCCGGCTTGCCATTCGCGAGCGCATGAATGCCGCGCTGCAAGACCAACCCTATCGAGGCGTCCTGGTCGCTCTCGCCATCGGCGAGCAGGACGCCATTCCGGCAGAACAGTGGCGGGTGTTCTGGCGTACCGGCGTCGGCCACCTGATGTCGATATCCGGCCTGCATATCACCATGGTCGCCTCACTCCTGTACTGGTTGACGTTTCGAATCTGGTCGCGGCTGCCGGCGTTGGCGCTGCGATTGCCGGCGCAACGCGCTGCGGCACTGGCAGGTGCGCTGACGGCATTGGCGTATTCGTTGATTGCGGGATTTTCGGTGCCGACCCAGCGCACCTTCTTCATGCTCTCCGCGGTGGCGGTCGCTTTGTGGCTGGGCCGTGCCGGTAGCGCCTCGCGCGTTCTCGCCTGGGCGATGCTGGCGGTCCTGTCGATCGACCCCTGGGCGGTGCTTTCGCCGGGGTTCTGGCTCTCGTTCGGCGCGGTGGCGGCGATTTTGTACGTACATGCGCACCGGGTCGGCAAGCTTTCCGGGCTGCGCGAAGCGGCGATGACGCAGCTTGCCGTCACCGCAGGCCTGTTGCCGCTGACCCTGTTCCTGTTTCAGGAGGTCTCGCTGGTGTCGCCGATTGCCAACGCCTTCGCCATCCCGGTGGTGAGCCTGGTGGTGGTGCCGCTCACGCTGGTTGGTGCCGCGCTGTCCTTCATCGGTCCGTTTGAATTCCTGATGATCTGGGCGCATCGGGTGATGTTCTGGTGCGATTGGGCATTGCAGTGGCTGGCGTCGGCGCCGAATGCCGTGTGGCAAAGCCATGCGCCGGTTTTGGCGGCGGTGGGATGCGCACTGGCTGGCTGTGCGTGGTGCTTGCTGCCGCGCGGCGCGCCGGCCCGCTGGCTGGGCCTGCCGATGATGTTGCCTTTGTTTCTGGTCGTTCCCCTTCATCCGGCACAGGGCGAATATTGGTTGACGCTGCTCGACGTAGGACAGGGGCTTGCCACGGTCGTGCAAACCTCCGGCCACGCGCTGGTGTACGACACCGGACCTTCCTGGAATCCGGACGCCGATTCCGGCAACCGCATCGTCGTGCCCTATTTGCGCGGTGAAGGCGTCAGCAAGCTGGATGCCATGATTGTCAGCCACCAGGATGACGATCACTCCGGCGGCGCGCACTCCATCATCGCGGCGCGCGATCCTGCGTGGGTGCTGACCTCGATGCCGCCGCAACATCGCGCGTTGCAAGGTGCGCGTGAGATCATGCGTTGCGAGGTGGGCGACCACTGGCATTGGGACGGCGTCGATTTCGAGATCGTCCATCCACTGGCAGGCAACTATGAAGAGTCGCGCCGGAAATCCAACGACATGGGATGCGTACTGAAAATCAGCGGACGCGGCGGGTCGGTGCTGTTGACGGCGGACATCGAGAAGAAATCGGAGCAGGAGCTGCTGTTGCGCGAAACCGATTTGCGTGCCGATGTGCTGGTGATGCCGCATCACGGCAGCAAGACATCTTCCACGCAGGCGTTTCTGGATGCGGTTCAGCCGAAAGTGGCGCTATTGCCGGTCGGTTATCGCAATCGTTTTCATCATCCCAATGCAGCGGTCATGGAGCGATACGCGCATACCGGTCTCACGGTACGCCGAACCGATGAAGAGGGCGCCCTGGAGTTGCGTTTCGGTGCGGCGCCTGCGTTGCCGGAGATACGTTCATGGCGTGCATCGCATCGGCGATATTGGTGGGATGTGCCGATGCGCGAAGAGGGTTTGATGCCGGCCGATCCATGAAGCGGCTTGCGGCTTTGACCGCCGATGCGAATTTCCCACCTGCCTAGGTAGGAGACAGCGGCCAACACGGGTGCTACGCTCCGTCCGTTTCCAACTCTGGGAGGAGCAAATAATGAAAAAGAACGCGACCTTGGTGCTGATTGCCGTATCGGCCGTCGCCGCATTTCAGATTGCCGGCATGACGCTGGCGGCGGGTGAAGATGCGAAGCAGCCGATTCGTCATGCCAAGCCCAAAGGGCTGGGCTTTCCCGATTTCGGCCATATGGTTACACCGACGGCGTACCAGACGAGCTACAACGAGCAGCCCATCTTTCGCCTGAAGACCGACTTCCCCACGGGCGAGGCGCCGAAAACACTCCCCGCATTCATGGTTGACACGGATTTCAAGAAGGATCCCTTGACGTACTTGAAAGCCGCGCAAATGTACTCTTTTGAAGGCAATCTTCTCGATTTTGGCGGGGGCGGCAAATTCGACTGGGATCCGTTCCAAAACAAGATTCGCCAGTGGTACCACATACCGTGGCTGCATTCCACGCAAGCGTATCCACCGAATGGCGGCACCGAAGGCTTTCGCGGGCTGATCAAGGAAGCGTCGGTCTCCCCCAATCAGCTATCCGCCACGCAGGCGGGAATGTACCAGGTCTATGCGGTCACGCTGGTCAATGAATATGCCGGCTACACGCTGGGCCGCATGTGGAAGGACCCTGACAATCCCGATCCACGCGCCACGGACCGTCGTTACAACGGGGGATTTCCGCCAGGCACGGTGTTTGCCAAATTCCTCTTTACCGATGCACCGGCCAGCAATGGCGACGATCCCACCAATCCGGCGGATCACGTCGATTACCTGCAAAACGGCGTGGAATGGTCGGTGTACATCACGTCGAATTGGAATTCACCGATGTTTACGGTCAAGAAGGTGCGACTGCTGCAAATGGACCTGATGATGCGCGATCCGCGTGCCGATCGGTCCAAGACCAACCCGCAGGGAACCGGTTGGGTATTTGGCACCTTTGCCTATAACGGTGCGGTTGCCAATCCGAAAAGCAAATTTCTCAATTTGCAGCCACTTGGTCTGATGTGGGGCAATGATCCCTCGAACAAGGACAATAAGGTCACCCCCTATCCGCCCCAACCGATCAGCGGGATTATCAACACCAAGCTGAAAGAACAAAAAATCTTCGATCTGAAAACGCTGCCTCCGCAGCACCTGGGTTGGAATTCCCGCCTGAACGGGCCGGCGGATCTCAACACCTCGTCATGCATGTCCTGTCACAACGTTGCGGAGTATCCGCCCATGACGCCGCTGGTGGCTCCAGGGATGGTGCCGCCCGGTGGACCGTTGCCGCCTTTGCAAGGGGGATCGGCACAGTGGATGGAGTGGTTCAAGAATATCGAGTGCGCTACCTCTTTTGATCCGACTGCGTATTCCACCGATATGTCCTGGCAGATCTCCATCTCCCTGCAGAATTTCTATTCCGTCAAGAGCCAGGCGATGCAGGGGCAATGGACCAGTGAGTATCTCGGCAACAAGGTGCCCATCGGACGTTAGTCGCGATTCACACCTGGCCGGTCGCCTGCCGGCCGACGGGAGCCCCCGCTAGTTTGCCAGCGGGACTCCTGTCGGCCGTACCGGACGGCAATACAAAAATGAGACGCACCGTTCATCCTGGAGAACGCCAATGAGCGCCACAAAATCGCGCAACGATGTCGCGAGCGGGAATTCGGCCGCCGACTATCAACACAATCTGGTCTTTTACATCAACGGCTGCAAGCACGAGATCGAGCGTCCCGCGCCGGATGCCTTATTGGTCGATTACCTTCGCTCCACGGAAGTCGGGCTGACCGGGACAAAGCATTCCTGCGGACAGGGGGGCTGCGGTTCCTGTACCGTGACCTTGTCACGCTATGACGAGCAACGCCGGCAGGTTGTGCATGTGGCCGGCAATTCCTGCCTGCGCCCCCTGTGTTCGCTCGATGGCATGCAGGTGACGACCGTCGAAGGCCTGGGCAGCGTCAACACCGAAGTGAGTGCTGTGCAATACCAGATTGCCAAATGCAACGGCTCGCAGTGCGGCTATTGCACCCCGGGCTTTGTGATGAATATGCACTCCTATCTGTTGCAGCATCAGGGCCGCGAACTCACCGAAAAGGAAATCCAGGATGCGTTTGACGGCAGCATTTGCCGATGCACCGGGTTTCGGCCGATCCTGTACGCGATGAAGCATTTTGCGAAAGATCACGACCGGCGAGAGCAGGAAGGGACCCCGGAGTGCAAGGTTGCCTCCTCGATGAAAGTCAAATACTACAAAAAGCCTCGCGACGATTTTCCGTCGCAATTGCGCGTCCCGCCACGTGCGCTCGCCTACGAACATCGCGGTCACAAATGGTTTCGCCCTCTTTCCCTGCCGCAGGTTCACGCGTTGATGCAGGCGCACGGCGAACAGGAGATCAAGCTGGTAGTCGGCAATACTTCGGTCGGAATCCCCGGCGTGCGGCCCTTGCACCCGCAGGTGTACATCGATATTTCCCACGTTGCGGAATTGCACAGGTTTGAAGTGCTTGACGATCAGTTGTTGGTCGGCGCCGCCGTAACCTACTCCGAGCTGATCTCCGGATTGGACGAAATACTGGGACGCGCGCCCGAACGATCACAAGGCCTGGCCGCCTTGCGGTACATGGCCGGCCGCACGGCCGGAACCATTGTGCGCAACGTGGCCAGCCTTGCCGGCAACACGATGCTGGTTACACGCAACGCGACCGAAGGCGGTACGCCGTTTCCGTCGGATGGATTCACCGCTTTGTGTGTGCTCGGCGCACGTGTCAGGGTGCAATTGCACGACCTTGTGCCGTCGGCACCGATGCCCTTGCTTGAATTCATCGACAAATACAATACCGACGAGAAATTCCGCCGGCAGGTCGTCATTCTGGATTACTGCATTCCTATTTCCGGACCGACGGAGCATATCCGGACCTACAAAGTTGCCTTGCGCGAGGTGAACGCGCATTCGCTGGTGAATGCGGGCCTGAGCGTAAAGCTTGGCAAAGGCAAGGTGGTTGAACGAGCCTCATTGGTTTTCGGTGCGATTGCGCCGATTGCCTTTCACGCGGAAAAGACCGAGCGCTACCTGGTTGGAAAGACCTGGGGCCCGGCCATCGCCGAACAGGTGAGCCAGCAGCTGAAAAAGGAGATCCAGGGTATTCAAAAGAGTCTTCCCGCCTGGTATCGCGCGTTGCCCTATGACGGCATCGGCGATTCCT
>CAZCKI010000003.1:0-22229 GCA_964498815.1 uncultured Burkholderiales bacterium | reverse complement strand
GTGCTGGCCCTGATCCTGTGCTTTCTGCTGGTGGCGGGCCTCGCCTACATTCTGCTGCGCAGTTCGCGCCGCAGTCGGCGCCTGGCCAACCTGGCCATGCGCGACGACCTCACCGATCTGCCTAACCGGCGGGCGATCCTGGAGTACGGCCAACTGCAATTTCACGGACGCCGCGGCACCGACGGCGGCATGTGCATTGCGCTGATCGACATCGATCACTTCAAGGCGATCAACGACGATTTCGGCCACGACCGCGGCGACGCAGTGCTGATCGCCTTCGCCAAAACCTGTCAGCAACAACTGCGCAGCAACGACCGCATCGGCCGTTTCGGCGGCGAAGAGTTCCTGCTGGTGATGCCGGGCACGGACTTGTCGCAAATTCCGGGTTTGTTCGAGCGCCTGCGCAACGCCGTCGGCAGCCTCCACGTGGAGGGAATGCCGCTCGCGCGCCGCATCACCTTCAGTCTCGGTGCCGCCGCCCTCGAATCGTCCAATGATTCGCTCGACGTGCTGATCAAGCGCGCCGACCAGGCGCTCTACCGCGCCAAGCAGGATGGGCGGGACCGGTTCGAAGTGGGCGAGCAATGCGAGCAGCAGTCGGCGGAGGCGCGTCCGCTCCCGGCCAAGGCTTCGACCTGGGTCGCATCGGTCGAACACCAGGCGCTGCTGAAGTACGAGGCGATCATGAACAACGCCTCGATCGGTATCGCTTTCACCCGGGAGCGCGTCATCCAGCATGCCAATCTTGCATTCGAGGAAATGTTCGGCTGGCCGCCGGGCGGCTTGACCGGACAGCCGAGCAGCGTGCTGTGGAGATCGCAGGAGGAGTACGAGGCCTTCGGCAACGAAGTCACGCCGATATTGGCGGCGGGAAAGACCGTGAAACTGGAGCGCCATGTCAAGCGCCGCGACGGCACACTGTTCTGGTGCCGCCTGCAGGCCAAGCCGGTCGATGCCAGCGATTCGGCGCGCGGTGGCACCATCTGGATCGCCGAAGACGAGACCGAGCGTCGCCTCGCTGTCGAGAAGATGCAGCAACTGCAGGAGCAGTTGGACGCCGCCCAGCAAAGGCTCGGCGCCGGGTAAATAGTGACAGCGCCGCGTCTGTCGGGCAAGATAACGGCCATTCCGGTGCTGTCGATGATCGACCCCAATACTTGATCAGATCTTCCCTAGGTTCAATCCAATATGGCAACGCTTCCCCCAGGCAAGACCGCGATGCGAAAGACCGGCCCGGCCAAATTGCGGCTGGGCGAGCTACTGGTCGAAGAAGGCCTGATCACACGCCAGGCGCTGAGCAAGGCGCTCGCCGAGAGCAGCGCCACCGGCAAGCGCCTTGGGCAGGTGTTGGTGCAATCCGGTGCGATTGAAGAGGATCGGCTGGCGCGCACGCTTGCCACCCAGATGAATGTGCCGATGGTGAATCTCAACCAGTTCCTGTTTGTGCCGGAACTGGTGAAATTGCTGCCGGAGTCCGCTGCCCGCCGTTGCCGGGCTCTGGTGCTGGAGGACAAGCCGCAAGGCCTGGTAGTGGGAATGTCCGACCCAAGCGACCTGAAGACGCAGGACGACCTGGAACGCATCCTGCGTCGACCGCTGATCCTGGCGGTATGCGCGGACGGGCAGGTGGCTTCGGCGCTCGATCGCCTGTACCGCCGCACCGAGGAAATCAGCGGCCATGCGCGCGCGCTGGAACGCGACCTCGCCGAGGGCGGCGACTTCGGCCAAATGCTCGACGGCGAGAGCGTGGAAGATGCGCCGGTGGTGCGCCTCTTGCAATCGCTGTTTGAGGACGCCGTGCAGGTGCGCGCCTCCGACATCCACGTCGAACCGCAGGAAAAGGCCCTGCAAATCCGCTTTCGCATAGACGGTGTGCTGTTGCCGCAGGCCGAGGCGGATGCGCGCATCGCCGGCGCGCTGACGCAGCGCCTGAAGCTGATGGCTGGACTCGATATCTCCGAGCGCCGCTTGCCGATGGATGGCCGGTTCTCGGTCAAGGTCAAGGGCCGCGACATCGATGTGCGCCTGTCGACCCTGCCCGGGACCTATGGCGAGTCGGTGGTCCTGAGGCTGCTCGATGTCGCCGGCACGGTGCGCGGCCTGGATACCATCGGCATGCCGGTGGAGATGGTGGCGAAACTGCGTTCGGTGCTCGCCTCGGGCTCGGGCATGCTGCTGGTGACCGGACCGACCGGTGCCGGCAAGACTACGACCTTGTACGCGGCGTTGGCCGAAATCGACATTGCTTCGCAAAAGGTGATCACGGTGGAAGATCCGGTCGAATACCGGCTGCCGGGCATCGTCCAGGTGCAGATCAACGAAAAGATCGATCTCAGTTTCGCCCGGGTGCTGCGCGCAACGCTGCGCCAGGACCCGGACATCGTGCTGGTCGGCGAAATGCGCGACCTCGAAACGGTGGAAATCGGCCTGCGCGCGGCATTGACCGGCCACATGGTGCTGTCGACCCTGCATACCCGCGACGCGCCGAGCGCGCTGTTTCGCCTCCTCGACATGGGCGCGCCCGCCTATATGGTGGCGACCTCGCTCAGGGCGGTGGTTGCGCAGCGTCTGCTGCGCCTTATTTGCGAAAGCTGCAGCGAGCCGCACGCGGTGACACCGCAGGAAAGGGCGTGGCTGAAAGCGCTGGGCGGCGAGCCGGACGCAGCCTTTGTCGCCCGGCACGGCGCCGGTTGCGCGCACTGCAACCAGACCGGTTACCGCGACCGCACTGGCATCTACGAGATGTTCGTCATGGATTCCGAGTTGGTCGAGGCCACGGTGCATGGCGACCCGGCGCTGTTTCTAGCCACTGCGGCCGAGCGTATGCGCGGCAAGACCCTGTCCGATCACGCCCTGGCACTGGTGCATGCCGGCCGCACCTCGATTGCCGAAGCGATGCGCATATCGTCCAGCGGCGAGGATTGAGCATGGCGACCTTCCAGTATGTCGGCCGCAATATTCGCCAGGAAGTCGTCAGCGGCGTGATTGACGCCGAGTCGCCGGCGGTGGCGGTGCAACAACTCGCGGCCCAGGACATCATCGCCACCGACGTCGCGGAAAAGACCGGCAGGGACGGCCCCAAGGCGGGTCCCAACTGGCTGGAAAGAATGCAGGCGCCGGCCATCACCGCGGACGACGTCATCCTGTTTTCCCGGCAGATGTACACCCTGCAAAGATCCAACGTACCCATTTTGCGGGCCTTCGCCGGCCTGCAGGAGTCCACCGGCAATGCGAGCTTCGCCGGTGTCCTGGCCGACATTCGCGGCACCCTCGACCAGGGACGCGAACTCTCCGTCGCGCTGGCGCGCCACCCCAAGGTATTTTCGGCCTTTTACCTGTCGATGATCCGCGTCGGCGAAGTCAGCGGTCGCCTGTCCGAGGTCTTCAATCGCCTGTTTGAGCATCTCGAATTCGAAAAGGACGTTCACGCGCAGATTCGCGCCGCGCTGCGTTATCCGCTCACGGTGCTGGTGGCGGTGGCGATCGCGCTGGTCATCCTGAACGTATTCGTCATCCCGGTATTTTCCGGGGTGTTCGCCGGCTTCAACGCCAAGCTGCCGTTCATGACTCGTTTCCTGATCGCCTTCTCGGAGTGGACGGTGAAATGGTGGCCGGCGCTGCTGGTCGGCGGCGTGGGTGCGGTACTGGCCATTCGCGCCTACCTCAACACCACGGCCGGCCGCTATGCCTGGGACCGGACCAAGCTGGAATTGCCGATCATCGGCGACATCATTCTCAAGGCGACGCTGGCGCGCTTCGCGCGCAGTTTCGCCCTGGCCTCGAAATCGGGTATCCCCGTCCTGCAGGCCCTCTCGGTGGTGGCGCGGACCGTGGACAACGCCTACATCGCCCACCACGTGGAGAACATGCGCGACGGCATAGAGCGCGGCGACAGTCTGTTCCGCTGCGCGGCGCAGTCGGGGGTGTTCACGCCGGTGGTGCTGCAGATGATCGCGGTGGGGGAGGAGACCGGTGAAATCGATTCCCTGCTGGCCGAAATCGCCGGCATGTACGAGCGCGAAACCGCCTATGCCATCAAGGGCCTGTCGGCAAAGATCGAGCCCCTGCTGCTGCTGGTGATGGCCGGTCTGGTGCTGGTTTTGGCGCTGGGCGTGTTCATGCCCATGTGGTCGCTGGGGCAGGCCGCGCTGGGGAAAGGCGGGTGAGGCTTGGTGCACAGACGGGCAATCGTCAAATTTTGTAAGTTGTGCGTAAATGTGCTCGATTACCGTGGCGTAATGGGCGTCGACGGGCAAAATTGCCACAGTTTTGCGCCGATGGGGTAGGATAGTGGCGCACAGCGGAGGATTTTTGCTGGAAGTAGGCTTTCAAAACCTAACAGGAGGTGCGATGAACAGATCCCAATCTGGCTTTACCCTGATCGAACTGGTGATGGTGATCGTCATCCTCGGCATTCTGGCCGTCGTGGCGATTCCCAAGTACATCGATCTGAAAACGGAAGCCGCGCAAGCAGCAGTGAATGGCGTGGCAGGAGCGCTGAGTTCCGCCGCAGCCGTGAACTATGCGGCGCGTACCGCCAACTCGGCGAAAGGAAATGCGGTCGCCAACTGCACCGACGTCGCGACTTCCTTGCAAGGTGGTGCGCTACCGACCGTAGGCGGCGCCTACGTCATTACCGCCGCGGCAGTCGCTGTGAATGTCAGCGTTACCTGCACTCTGACTTTCACTCCGACAGGCGGAAGTGCGGTAACCGCGACGTTTACCGCCATCGGTATCACCTGATCGAAGTTTGATATGTTCTACCGCGAAGCCGGTTCGCTCGACATGAGGGACCGGCTTCGCGGCTTCACCCTGGTCGAAGCGGTCATGGTGATTCTCATCGTATCGGCGCTGGCGGTTTTTGCCCTGCCGAAAGCGGTGGATGTCTCAACCTTCAAGTTGAGCAGCTACTGCGACCGGATCCAGAACGCAACCACCTTTGCCAACCGGCTCGCGTTGGCGCAGCGGCGGCCCGTCGTCGTCACCTTTGCCACCACCGGGGTCACGGTCGCCTACGGCTCGGGTGGCGCCATCAATCTGCCGGTGGTCGACCCCAGTACCGGCGCGGCCTTTGCCTTGACGTGCCCGACCGGGCTGTCGCCCTGTATCTCGAGCGGCGCCGGCGCCAGCGTGACCTTCAATGCCGCCAATTCCGGCACCAGCACGACTTCTACCGGCGCCGCGCTGCAAGTGACCGTCACCGGCACCGGCTTTACGCAGAATTTCACGATCGAGCCTACTACCGGCTTCGTACGGCGCACCTGACCATGCTGCGAATGACCCCACCCCGAAACGACGGCTTTACCCTGATCGAGCTGGTGATTTTTATCGTCATCGTCGGCGTCGGCCTTGCCGGAATATTGCTCGGCATCAACCAGGCGGTCGCTTCCAGCGCCGACCCGCAGGTGCGCAAACAGGCGCTGGCGATTGCGCAATCGCTGCTCGAAGAAGTAACGCTGCAGGCGTTCACGTACTGCGATCCGGACGACGCCACAGTGGAAACGGCCACCAGCACCGCCGGCTGCGCCAACCCGGAAACAGCGCCGACCGCCGGCGAGGGCCGCTTCGCCACCCCGCAGTTCGACAACGTGATGGACTACAACGGATACTCGATGACCCCGATCGTCGACATCACCAATTCTGCGATCGCGGGCCTCGGCAGCTATAGCGCCAGCGTATCGGTGACCGCCGCCGCGCTCGGTTCGATCACCGCGGCCAGCGGTGACGCCCTGTTGATACGCGTGACGGTCAACGCGCCGGGCGGGGTGGTGCAAATGCTGGAAGGCTATCGGACCAGGTATGCGCCCAATGCCGCGCCCTGAATCGACCGGAAGACCGGGCCGGAACCAGCGCGGCGTCACGCTGGTGGAAACGATCATCGTCATCGTGATCACCGGCATCCTGTTCGCCATCGTCGGCATCTTCATCGTGAGACCGGTGCAGGCCTATTTCAGCGGTGCCGTGCGCGCGGAGCTAACCGACGTCGCCAGTAATGCGGTGGAACGCATCAGCCGCGACGTGCATATCGCACTGCCCAACAGCGTGCGGGTGGACGCCACCAACTCGGCGCTCGAATTCATTCCCACCAGCGATGGCGGGCGGTACGCCACGGAAAGCGGCGACAAACTCAGTTTTGCGGCCGTCGACACCTCCTTCGATGTGCTGGGGCCTACCGTGTCGATTGCCGCCGGGCAAAGCATCGTCGTCTACAACCTCGGCCCCGGCATCGTCGATTCCGATGCCTATGTCGGCAACAATCGCAGGGCATTTTCCGGCGCCACCGGCAACTATTCAAATGTCGCGATTACTTCGGTCGCGGCTTTGCCGGCGGCCGACTTTGCGCCGCCCTACCGCTTCCACGTCGTCAGTCAGCCGGTCAGCTACATATGCTCGGGCGGCAATCTAACCCGTTACACGGGTTATGGATTCCTTGCCGCCCAGTCGCTAGCCCCCGGCGGCACTAGCGCGGTATTGGCGAGCAATGTGACTTCCTGCCGATTCACCTATGACGCGTCCGCCGTCGCCGCGCGCGCCGGGCTTGCTACCGTTTCCCTGACCATCAGTCGCACGCCGCCCGACGGCGTGGCGGAGACCGTTTCCCTATACCATGCCATCCATGTCGACAACCTGCCTTGAACCAATGAAACGGGCGCTTGTCTGCGCCGTCCTGCTGTTGGTGGCGATAGCCGCCCCGACGGTGCGCGCGGCGTCCACCTACGCCTATACCAGCACGACATTTGCCTACGACACGCCCTCCGCCGGCGCCACCGCCCTGGCCTGGCACGCGAGCGGCGCGGCGCCTGGCTGTACCGCCTATCCCAACGGCGACGACGATTTTTCGGACATCGTGTTTCCCGGCGGATTCTCCTTTACCTACGGCAGCGTCAACTACACCGGAGTAAGGGTGTATTCGAACGGCATCCTGGTGTTCGGCACCGACACCTCGGGGTTCCACCGCACCTATACCAATACCGCCCTGCCGGTGGGCGCCGGCGGTGCACGCGCCGGCTGCACCAACGGCCAGCCGGTGAACATGATGATGGTCTACTGGGACGATATCGTCGCCGACCCGGCCGGCGGCGGCGCCGCGACCGCGGCGGTCAAATACGAGCTGCTCGGCACCGCGCCCAACCGGCGGTTCGTGATTTCCTGGGTGAACGTCAATCTCTACAGCACGGCGACGACCTATAATTTTCAGGTCGCCCTCTACGAAAGCACGGCGGGCTCGAACGGCAATTTCATCTACCAGTACACCAATGGATCGTCGACCGGCTCCTCGGCCACGGTCGGAGTGCAACTGACCACCACCGATTACACCCAGTACGCGTTCAATCAGGCCTTCATCGACACGACGATCGGCACCGCCATCCTCTGGTACCCGGCCAACCAGCTGGCGGCCAAGGGCGCGGAATACCGTTTCGACGAGAGTTCCTGGACAGGGGTGGCGGGAGAAATCAAGGACACGTCCGGCGCCGCGCAGCACGCGAGCCGCACCACCGCCAACGTGACGAACGTGGCCGGCGGCAAGCTTTGCCGCGGCGGCACCTTCACCAATAACACGCTCAACACCACCATCGATGCGGTGGCGACGCCGATCGTGCCGGCCAATCAGGGATCGGTGGACTTCTGGTACAAGTCGACCGCGGCATGGAATGTCGCCGATACCATGCTGCTCGATGCCACCACGGTCGCGGCAAAGCCCTTCTTCCTGATGAAAATGTCGACGGGCGCACTCAAGTTCGTCATCACCGACAGCGCCGGAGCAACCTACACGGCCCAGACCACGGCGGGTAGTGCGACGGCGGCCGGCACCTGGGTGCATATCGGCATCAGTTGGTACGTGAAGACGGGCACCAATCAAACGGTGCAGCAGATCATGGTAAACGGGGTCCTGCAGACGACCAATACCACCACGCCTTTCCGCTCCACCTCCAGCGGCGCCATCGCCGCCTTCAGTACGCTTTATATTGGCGACAACCGCACCAGCGGTGTCACGCCCGCCGGCGGCACGCCCAACGGTGCCAACGGCACCATCGACGAGGTCTATATCTACTCGACCGAAATCAACGCCACCCAGGAAGGTGCTGATGCCGCCCTGACGCGCCCGACCTGTACCACGCTGGATCATTTTCACATCGTCCACGCCGGCAGCATCGTGAATTGCGGCGGCGCCGGCGCCAACATCACGGTCGAAGCGCACGACGTCAATCACGCCTTGTTCAGTCTCGCCGGCACCGTGTTACAGATGGCGACCAGCACCGGCAACGGCACCTGGTCCAGTGTGACCACCATTAACCCGGTCAACAACACCGGCGGCGGCACCGGCAATTACACCTTCGCCAACGAAAACACGGTCATCTTCGGCTTGCAGGATGCGGTATTCGAAACGCTCAATATCAACCTCAATTCCGGTGGAATCACCGAGAAAACCGGTGCTGCAGCTGTATGTGTCGCACAGGACTACACGGTCGGCGTCACCTGCGATGCCAATCTCACCTTCAGCCAGGCGGGATTCATCTTTGCCGCCGCCGCCAATGGCGTCTCCGCTACGATCCCGACCCAGGTGGCCGGCACCACTTCCGGCACGTTCTATTTGCGCGCGGTGCAGGCGACCACCAGCACGGCGGCCTGTACCGCCGCCATGATGGGAGCGAACACGGTCAATTTCGCCTATGAGTGCAACGACCCGACCACCTGCAGCAGCAGCAACCTGATGACCATCACCGGTTCGGCGGCGACCACCATCCAGCGCAACAATAACGGCGCCGCGCTGAGCTATGTATCCGTACCGATGACATTCGACGCCAGCGGCAATGCGCCGTTCACGCTCAATTTCGCCGATGTCGGCAAGACCACGCTTTGGGTCAGCAAGACGATTGCGCCGACTACGTTTACTGGAACCTCCGGGAACTTCGTCACCAAACCCTACAGTTTCACGATGTCCGCCATCAAGACCACCGCCACTTCGTTCGCCAACCCGGCCGCCGCCAATTCCGGCGGCACCGTATTCATCAAGGCGGGCGATGCGTTTACCGTGACCGTGACCGCCAATGCCTTCAGCGGCGCGTCGCCCTTGCCGGCGGCACCGAATTACGGCAAGGAAGTCACGCCGGAAACGGTCAAATTGACCGCCGCCCTGGTCGGCGGTCTGGGGCTGACCAATATTCCTGCCCTGAACAATTCGACGGCTTTTGCTGCCTTCACCAACGGCGTGGCTACCGGCACAACTTTCAGTTGGGACGAGGTCGGCATCATCACGCTGACCCCCAGTGTCGGCGACGCGAGCTATTTGGGCGTCGGCGACGTTACCGGTTCGACCACGCCGACCGGTGCCGCAACACCAAACGTCGGTCGCTTTATTCCCTACAAGTTCGGCATTACGGCCGGCGGCGTAACGCACGCCTGCACGGCGGTGACGCCGTTTACCTACTTTGGGCAGGACGGGTTTTCGACCGCCTTCACGATCACGGCGCAGAATGCCGCCAACGCCACTCTGCAAAACTATGCCGGCGGTTTCGCCAAACTGCCGCTCACCGCCTTTGCCGGTTTCGGCTTCGGTACCACCGGCCTGCCTGTGGGTTCAACTTACGCCGCTAGCGCGACCCTGCCGACGGGGGTTTGGGGAACGGTCGGCGGACTGCCCTCTCCAGGCGCAGCGTCGGTGGTCGCCAAGCACCAGGTCAGCCGTCCGACCGCGCCTACCGCCGGCACCAGCGTCACGGTGACGGCCCTGCCCGCCGATTCCGACGCCGTGACCTTGAGCCCGGCCACCGCCGTTGCCGTGAGTGGCGCGGCTTCGCCGCTGCTATTCGGCCGATTGCGAGTGCCCAACGGCGCCGGCTCGCAGCTTCGCAATGTGACGCTCGTGCTCAACACCCAGTACTACAATGGTTCCGGATACGTCACCAACACCGACGACAGTTGCACGCCGTTTCCGGCTTCGAGTGCCTTCAGTTTCGGCAATTTCCGCAAGACACTGACGGCTGCCGACCCGGTCATCTTTTCCGCGCCGGCGACTTTCGCCAATGGTGTGGCAAAGCTCATCCTGCAAAAGCCCGGCGGAACCCGCACCGGTACCTACGATATGGCGATCAGCCTCAACACCACGGCGGATACATCCTGTCTGCAAGTCTGGGCGCCGTCCATCGCCGCGACCACCAGCGCAAGCCTTGCCTATCTGCAAAGCAACTGGTGCGGCGCTACTTTCGTCAAAGACCCTGCCGCGCGCATTTCTTTCGGCGTCTATCGCGGCGCCAATAACTTTGTCTACCAGCGGGAAAACTTCTGATGGCCGCTGCGCCAGGGTTTCGCAGGCGCGCGCGGCGCGCGGCTGGCTTTTCGATGGTCTCCGCGGTCTTCATCGTGGTGGTGCTGGCCCTGCTCGCGACCGCCATCACGGTGGTGGTGAGCCTTCAGCAACGCAGTTCCGCGCTCGATGTCGGTGCGGCGCGCGCCTATCAGTCGGCTCGTGCCGGGTTGGAGTGGGGCGTATTTCAGGTGCTGCGGGTGCCGCCGCCGAACGCGGCAAACCCACAGCCGGCCCGGCCGGCCTGCTTTGCGGCCACCAATATGGCGATGACCGGACAGTTGGCGGGATTTACCTCGTCGGTTTCCTGCAGTCTCACCGATGCCACCGACGGCGCCAATACCTTCACCATTTACCGGCTGACCGCCAATGCCTGCAATATCCCCACCGGGGGCGCCTGTCCCAATGCCGCGACGACCAGCGCCAACTACGTCGAGCGCCAGTTGGTGGTCACGGTCAGCCGCTGCACCAGCGACCCGTCATGCTGAATAGGCCGGATACCGGGCTGTTCGCCCGTCTAAAGTGCTGCAAGGGGCACATTAGTGGGTACAATACCTTCCCAGCAGCATTGGCCGGAGACCAATCCGGCCTCATGGACCTTATCGGGGGAGATGGGTAATGCTGGGATTGCCGTCCGGAATTCGCTGGCCTTGGCGCGCAAGCGCGCAGGAAGGGATACTGGCGCTCACCCTGACCGAGCATTCCATGCGCTACGTCCTCGCCAGCGAGGCCAACGAGCGCAACGCCACCATCGTCTCCTGGGGCACCGAATTGCGCGGTGTCAGCAGCCACGAAGCCTTCATGAAGCGCATCGCCGCCCGCCTGCCATCGGCGCGGCGCACCATTGCCATCCTCGATGCGCGCGACTATCAGATCATGCAGGTCGAAGCGCCCAATGTGCCGGCCGAGGAAATGCGCGGCGCGGTGCGCTGGCGGGCGATGGAATTCTTCGATGGTTCGCCGCATAACTTCACTCTCGATATCCTGACCATGAACCAGGACGAGGAAAGCTTCGGCGGCATTCCCAACGTGATCGTCGTGGCCTCGCAGAACGATGTGGTGAAAGCGCGCATGCAGGATTGTGCGCTGCTCGACCTGCCGCTGTCGGTAGTCGATATCGCCGAGACCGCCCAGCGCAATCTGCTGAACGCCGCCACCGTTCCGGCGGTCAAACCGGGCGAGGTGGCCGGTGTGATTTCGGTCGATGCCGGGCGCGCATTGATGACCGTTGCCATCGGCGGCGAGCTGCAGTTTTTCCGGCGCTTCGAATTCGATATCGACAAGCTGCTCGCGCAAGGGGAGGTGCAGTCGGCCCTGATGTCGGACAGCCCCGAGGCGGAAGCCATCTCGCGATCGCTGATGCAGTTGCACCGCAGCATGGACTTGTGGGAAGACAATCACCCGCGCCAGCCGATCGTGTCGCTGGCGGTGGCGGCGGGCTCCCGTAGCGACGTGCTGGCGCAGCGCCTGCAAACCGAACTGGGCATCGCCATCCGGGCCTTGTCGCTGGGAGAGGTGTTTCATCTCAAGAATACCGGCGTGCCGGCGCCGTGGCTGGACGTGGCCTACCTGCCTTTGCTGGGCGCACTGCTGCGCCCGTCCCAATCATGAGTGCTGACGACGCAGTGCCGATCGCCCACATAAATCTTTTCAACCCGGGCCTGATGCCGGCGAAGAAGAGCTTTACCGCGCGCTCGGTAACGTTGTGGATCGTCATCGCGATCGTGGCGATGATCGGCGTGGCCTGGTGGGCAAAAGTCGAAAAAGATATCGTCAGCAGGCAGGTGGCGGAGCAGGCGGCTCGCCGGGAAGCCGATGCCGCGCGGAACACCGAATCGGTCACCACCCCCCAGCAAATTGCCGCCCTCGATCAAGCGGTACAAGCCAAGAAGACGGTGTTGGCGGCGCGGCGCGCCCAGCGAGACGCCTTGATGAGAGGTGTGGCGGCCGATGGTGGCGGACCGAGTGCCGCGATGCGGGTGCTGGCCGCATCGATTCCGAGCGAAGTGTGGCTGACCGGCTTTTCCGCGCACGGCAATCGCCTTGAAATCAGCGGCCGCACCATCAATGCCACCGCGCTGGCGGCATGGATGAGCCGGCTCGGCGAATCGAAATATTTCGCCGCCAAGCCGGTATCGAGCCTGCGACTTGAAAATACCGATTTTGCTTCGGCTTCGTCGGCGGCGGCCGGTGCGCGGCTGCGCGGCGGGGTGAGCGTGTATTCGTTCAACGTGAGCGCCCAGCTGGCGCAGGCGCTTGCCGACGACGGGGGGCGCGCACCATGAAGGTGATGTGGAACCGCCTGATGGCGCGGCTCGACGCGCTGTCGTTGCGCGAGCGCGTGCTGCTGTTCGGCGGCGTGATCGCGGTCTTCGCGGTGTTGACCGATTGGCTGTTTGTCACGCCACTGACCCAGCAGCAAAGAATGCTCACGCAAAGCATCGATCTCCAGTCCGAGGACAGCGAAGCGCGTCGTGACCAGTTGCTCGCGACCTTGCAAAAGCGCGACCGCGAGCGGGTGGTGTCGATCAACTCGGATCTGGGCAAATTGCAAAGCGAAATCGATGTGCTGGACCGGGACATCGCGGGTATGTCGAGCGCATCCGTCGATACGACGGCGTTGCCGGCTTTGCTCGATCGCGTGCTGAAAAAAACCGACCGGGTGTCGGTGGTGAAAGTCGCGTCGCTGAAAGGCGAGTTGCCATCCGCGGCGGCGCTGGCCGGCAATCCGTCGGTGGCGGCGACACCGGCGCGGCCCGCTCTGGACATCACCCTGTCGGGCGGCTATCTTGATTTGATGGAATACCTCGTCAACCTGGAAAAAGCGCTGCCGTGGGTGCGCTGGAGTGCGCTGAAAATGAGCACCGAGTCTTCGCCGCCCCAGGTGACGGTACGCATGCTATTGCCGGGAGAGGGCTCGTGAGAGCGCTGATCGCCGTGTTTTCGATGGCGCTGGCGGTGTCTGCGATGGCGCAGACATCGACTCCGCCGCCGGCGCTGCGCGATCCGACCAAGCCGCCGGCCGCCTATGCGGCGGCCGTCAATCCACCGTCGGTGCAGCCGCAGGCGCCGTTGTTCCAGCCGCGCCAGGTGGTAGTGGTGAACGGCGAGCGCTTTCTGGTCTGGAACGGTCGCCGCTACAAGGCAGGCGATGTCATCGAGGGTTCGCGCATCGAACGCATCGGCGAATCGGAAATCTGGATGCACGGTGTGGAAGGCACGAGAAAGCTGTCGTTGTTTGAAGGTGTTGAAAAACGTCCGCCCCGCACAACTACGCCGACCGTTGCACCCGGCGATGAAGCGGCCACGAGTAAAAAAGGACAAAAGAAATGAATCTAACTATCCCTTCACGATCGGCGCTTCGAGCCATATGGGCGGTGTCCTCGGCGGCTGTTTTTGCCGCCGGCTGCGCCAGCAACGGAACCAAGACCGATCCCGCGCAGGCGATCCGCGGCGAGATGGCGCAGGCCGCCGCTGCCCGCCCACCGGTGGTGGTGCCGCCGCAAATCAGCGACGCCCTGCAATCGAATGAAACGGCGACCGCAACGGCGCTACCCGCCGAGGCGCGCTTTGACCTGATCGTCAACAATGCGCTGGCGCGCGAAGTCTTCATGGCCATGGTCACCGACACCCGCTACAGCATGCTGATGCATCCGGAAGTGACGGGAACGCTGTCGGTGACGCTGCGCGGTGTCACCGTGCGCGAGGCGCTGGAAGCGATTCGCGACGTCTACGGCTACGATTTCAAATTGGACGGTCGGCGCATCACCGTGTATCCACCGACGTTGCAGACGCGCATCTATTCGGTGAATTATCTCAATGCGCAGCGCACCGGCAAGAGCGAAGTGCGGGTCAGTTCCGGCACCCAGGCGCCGACCCAGGGCGGCAACAACCCTGGCGGCCAGCAGCAGCAAACCTATCCCGGTGGCGGTCAACCCAACCAGCAACAATTCCAGCCGCAGGAAAACGCGCGCGTGTCGACCACCACCAAGACCGATTTCTGGGCGGAAATCACCGATTCGCTGCGCGGTATCGTCGGCAGCGCCGCCGGCCGCAATGTGGTGGTGAGCGCGCAATCGGGCGTGATCGCGGTGCGCGCCATGCCGGACGAATTGCGCCAGGTCGAGGCCTTCCTGAAAGCGATGCGCATATCGGTCGAGCGCCAGGTGATGCTGGAGGCGAAGATCGTCGAAGTGCAATTGCGCGACGGTTTTCAGAGCGGCATCGACTGGTCGATCCTGCGCGGTCGCGGCGCCGGCGGCGTCGTGAGCAACGGCAACACCCTGGACCCGATCACCGGCGCGGTGATTCCCAGCCGCAATATCCTCGTCAACCCGGGCGGCAAGGTGCCGGGCCTGCCATCGACCACCACGCCGCTATTGCAGGACGCGACCGGCTTCCCGGCGATCGGACGCGGCATCTTCGGGTTGGCTTTTGCCACCGGCGGATTCGAAGGCGTGCTGAGCTTCCTCGAATCGCAGGGCGACACGCAGATCCTGTCGAGCCCGCGCGTGGCCACGCTCAACAACCAGCAAGCCGTTTTGAAGGTCGGCAGCGACGATTACTTCGTCACCAGCATTACCGGCGGCACTATCACCACCGGTACCATTTCGACCGGCACTTCGACTACCCTGCCGACGGTCAACCTGACCTCGTTCTTTTCCGGGATCGCGCTCGACGTGACGCCGCAGATCGACCAGGCCGATACCATCACCCTGCATATCCATCCCAGCATCACAACGGTAACCGAAGTGACCAAGCAGGTCGACCTCGGCACCATCGGCACCTACCGCCTGCCGCTGCCGTCCAGTGCCACCAATGAGACCGACACCGTCGTGCGCGTCACCGACGGCAACATCGTCGCCATCGGCGGCCTCATGCAATTGACCGCGCAGGGTACCAAGTCCGGCTTGCCGGGTTCCACCAACATTCCGTTCCTGTCCAACCTGCTCGGCAATCAACAGAAGGCTTCCAGCAAGCGCGAACTCGTGGTGCTGATCAAACCGACCATCATCCGCACCAGCGAGGATTGGGCGGAGCGTGGCCGCGATGCCCGCGACCGCGTCGATGAACTTGATGCCGCGCGCCGCGTCATCACGGTCGGAGGCAGCAAGGCGCAGTAATGTACCTGCACCATTTCGGCCTCAAGGAAACGCCGTTTTCGCTGACACCGGATACGGCGTTCTTTTTTGCCCATCGGGGTGCGCAGAATGCGCTCAATACCTTGCTGGTGGCGGTGAAGTCCGGCGAGGGCTTCGTCAAGATCGTCGCCGAGGTCGGCTGTGGCAAGACCCTGCTGTGCCGCCGGCTGCTCGCGGCACTCGCCCACAATTGCACCACCGCCTACATTCCGAATCCCGCCCTGGACGCGCGCGCCATGCTGCTGGCAGTGTGCGAGGAACTCGAAATCGAAGTCCCGCTCGACGCCTCGGCGCACCACATCGTCAAGGAACTGAAGACCTGCCTGGCCGGCCACGCCAACAACGGCCGTCGCGTGGTGCTGATCATCGACGAAGCCCAGTGCATTCCGGACGAGACCGTGGAGAGCCTGCGCCTCCTGTCCAATATCGAAACCGAAAAGCACAAGCTGCTGCAAATCGTCCTGTTCGGCCAGCCAGAGCTGGACGCCAAGCTCGACCAGCCGCACCTGCGCCAGCTGACGCAACGTATCGGTTTTGCCGACTACATGGAGCCGCTGCGCGAAGAGGACATCGGCATGTACGTGAACTACCGCCTGCAGGTGGCGGGCGCGACGCGGCCGATCTTTTCGGCGGCGGCACTGTCGGAGCTGGCGCGCCGCAGCGGCGGCATTCCGCGCATCATCAATGTGGTCGCGCACAAGGCGATGATGCTGGCCTTCGGCGAAGGTGCGGTTGAGATCACCCGCCAGCACGTCGTCCTCGCGGCCGACGACACCGCCTCGGTATCGCCCGAGTGGTGGCCGCGTGCATGGCTGAAGCGTTTGCTGTCCGCGGTGGATGCCTCGTGAGCGTAGTCAACAAAATGCTGCAGGACATCGACCGCCGCCGCGCAGCGGCCGGCCATGCCTCGGCTGCCGTTCCGGCGGCACGCGTGTCGCCGCCGCCTGCCAGGCGACGCGCGGCCCGGCCGCTGATGTGGCTTGCGATTGCGACGTTATTGGTCATCGTCGGCTGGCAAAACCGCGATGTGTTTCACCGGGAGGCGCCGCCGCCCATCGTCGCACCGCCGCCCGCGGCAGCGGCGATTGTGCCGCCGCCGGCCGTTGTCGTCGCGGCAGCGCCTGAGCCGGTGTCCGCCGCTCCCCAACCGGAGGTCACGGCAATGGCGGGCGCATCGGCTGTTCCGGTGGCCGAGTCTCCGGCGACGCTTGCACCGTCGGCTGAGACGGCCGCGAAGCAAACCCGCCGCGCCGCCCAGCTCGCGGCCGACGCGCTGCGCCTGTCGACCCATTTGTCGGCGTTGACCCTGGCGCCGGCACGCGAGGCGAATCGCGCAAGGCCGCAGGACAATTCGAAACCTTCGATTGCAATTCGCCAAATCGCCGGGGAAGAAACGGTGCGTGCGGCACGCGCGTTGTGGAATGACGGTGCCCGCGCAGCCGCCATCGAGACCCTGCGGCAGGCACTGGCGGCCGCGGAAGAGCACAGGGATGCCGCCGCCACCCAGCCGCTGGCCCGGGAATTGGCGCGCATGCAGGTGAGCGAAAATCAATCGCAGGTGGCGCTCGATTTGCTGAAAAGGCTGGAGAGTCGCTTTATCGACGACGCCGACGCTTGGTCGCTACGCGCCAACGCGCAACAACGCCTCGGCCTGCACCCGGAGGCGTCCGAGTCCTACCTCAACGCCCTGCGCTTGCGCGGCGGGGAACCGCGCTGGATGCTGGGCGCGGCGATATCGCTGGCGGCGGTGGGCAGACTCGACGAGGCACGCGTGTGGACCGAACGCGCCGCGGAACGAGCCCCCATTCCGCCGGCGATCGCCACCTACCTGAGGCAACTTGGCGTAAACGTGCCCTAGCGCAGCTCGCCGGCGCGCTATGCGCGCCGTTCCCAAACGACGAAATCCATTGCATGGGCGTTGTTGCTGTCGGCATCGCGATGTTGCCTCGATACCTCGCGCCAATGCGCATGCGGCCATTGCGGGAAAAAGGTATCGGCCTCGGGGTTGGCATCCACTTCGGTCAGGTACACATGCGTGGCCAAGGGTAAGGCTTCGACATAAAGGGAAGCGCCGCCGATCACGAAGGGTTCGGCGCCCTGCGTCATGGCGATCGCATCGGTCAACGAATGCGCAAGCTCGATACCGGGTGCTGCCAAGGCGGCATTGCGCGTCACGACGATATTGCGCCGCCCCGGCAGGGGCCTGCCGATCGACTCGAAGGTCTTGCGGCCCATGATGATCGGGTGGCCCAGGGTGTTCTGCCTGAACCAGGCAAAGTCGGCCGGCAAGTGCCAGGGCATTTTGCCGCCGATGCCGATGGCGCGGTTTTTCGCCAGCGCCGCGATCAGCGAAAGCCTGTTCACCCTGGCCTCATACGGCAATCGGCGCCTTGATGGCCGGATGCGGATCGTAGCCGCCGAGCGTGAAATCGTCGAAAGTGAATTGGAACAGGTCGGTCACGTTCGGGTTCAGCGTGATGGTCGGCAACGGCCTCGGTTCGCGCGATAGTTGCTCGCGCGCCTGGTCGAGGTGATTGCGATAGAGGTGCGCATCGCCCAGTGTATGCACGAAGTCGCCGTATTGCAGCCCGCAGACTTGCGCTACCATCATGGTCAGCAGCGCGTAGGAGGCGATGTTGAAGGGCACACCGAGGAAAATGTCGGCGCTGCGCTGGTACATCTGGCAGGAGAGCTTGCCGTCGGCAACGTAAAACTGGAAAAACGCGTGGCAGGGTGCCAGCGCCATTTTCGGGATTTCCGCGACGTTCCAGGCCGACACGATGATGCGGCGCGAGTCCGGGTTGGTGCGGATCTGCTTGAGAATGTCGGCGATCTGGTCGATATGCCGCCCATCCGGCGCCGGCCACGAGCGCCATTGAAAGCCGTACACCGGCCCCAGGTCGCCGTCGGCGTCGGCCCACTCGTCCCAGATGCTGACGCCGTGTTCCTTCAGATAGGCAATATTGGTATCGCCTTTGAGGAACCACAGCAGTTCGTGGATGATCGACTTGAGGTGCAGCTTCTTGGTCGTCACCAGCGGGAAACCGGCCTGCAGATCGAAGCGCATCTGATGGCCGAATACGGAGCGGGTGCCGGTGCCGGTGCGGTCGGTTTTTTCTGCGCCGTGCAGGAGCACGTGACGCATCAGGTCTAGGTAAGGGGTCATCTGTCGGTTTCGCTCGGCAAGCGTTGATTTTGCCATGCCGCATGGGTCAGCGGCGATGGCTCGTGCATAATGTTGCCGAACCTTTTCCTGGATCGATCGACCATGAATCGACCTGCACTGGATGTGCGCGCGGTAGCCCAATCCGGCATGGCTGCCCTGCGCCGCGGAGAGAACAAACGCGCACGTGCCGAATTTGATCGCGTGATCGAAACCGGCCTGGCCGACGCCTCGCTGTTCCTCGCCATGGCGACCGCCTGCCGCGCAGAGCAGGATGCAGCGGCGGCGATGGCGGCGGTGGATCGCGCCTTGGCCATCGACCCGAAGTATGTGCCTGCGCTGATCTTCAAGGCGGATGAATTGTCCGCCGCCGGCGATATGCGCCGGGCCACTGCGTTTTATCTGGAAGCGGTGCAGCAGGTGCCGGCCGACGCCAAGCTTTCGCCCGAAATGCAACGCGAGATCGACCGCGCGGCGGCGTACGGCGAGCGCTTTGCCGACCACGCCGAGCAACGCATGCGGGCGGCACTGACCGCAGCGGGTGCGATTGGTAAGCCGGGCGACGCGCGTTTCGACGAGTCGGTGGATATTCTGTTCGGCCAAAAAAAGATTTACATCCAGCAGCCGCGCTACTATTTTTTCCCTGGCCTTCCTCAAAAGCAGTTTTACGACCGCGCCGACTTTGCGTGGATGGATCGCGTGGAAGCCGCTACCGCCGATATCCGCGACGAGCTGCGCAAAGTTCTGCGCGACCACTCCGCTTTTCAACCTTACGTGCAAGGCAATGCCGACCGGCCGTACCGGGACCAGCAAGGCATGCTCGATAATGCCGACTGGAGTGCCTATTACCTCTGGAAAAACGGCGAGGAGGTGGCCGAGCACGCTGCCCGCTGTCCCAACACGATGGCGGCGCTGGCCGATGCACCGATCACACGGCTCGCCAATCGTTCGCCCTCCATCCTGTTCTCTCTGTTGCAGCCGGGCGCGCATATTCCGGCACACAACGGACTGGTCAATACCCGGCTGATCTGTCACTTGCCGCTGATCGTGCCCGCCGGCTGCCGGTTTCGCGTTGGCAACGAGACCCGCGAATGGCAGGAGGGCAGGGCCTGGCTGTTCGATGACACCATCGAGCACGAAGCGTGGAACGATAGCGGCGAAGTCCGCGTGATCCTGTTGTTTGAAATCTGGCGTCCCGAGATCAGCGAGCGCGAGCGCAGCCAGGTGGCGGCACTGTTCGACGCCATCGATACCGATCGCGGTGCCGCGCCGGACTGGGAAATATGAGCGGTCTTAATTCGGCCTGGTTTTTACCCAGGCCTTCAGCTCTGCCGGCGTGAGCGGCTTGGATACGATGTAGCCCTGAGCGCTGTCGCAGCCCATCTTTTTCAGGTCGCGATAGGTCGATTCGTCTTCCACGCCTTCCGCGACCACGGTTAGTTCGAAGTTGTGGGCCAGATCGATCACCGAGCGGACAATTTGTCCATCGCGTTTTGAATCGTGCATGTGCTGAACGAACATTTTGTCGATCTTCAACTCGTCGAGCGGAAAGCGTTTCACGTACGAGAGCGAAGAGTAGCCGGTGCCGAAATCGTCGACCGATAGCTGCAGCCCCATTTTTTTCAGCTCTTGCAGCACCGCGAGCGATTGCTCGGCTTGCTCGATGGTCGAACTCTCGGTGATTTCCAGCGTTACCGTGGCCGGGTTGCTGCCCCAGGTACCGAGGCTTTGCTCGACCACGTCGGTGAAACCCGGATCGACCAGGTTCAGCGGGGAAAGATTGACGGCCATGCTGATGTCGAGTCCGTCGCGCCGCCACTCGGACTGGTGGCGCAAGGCGGTCGCCAATACCCAGTTGGTGAGCGCCCCCATCATGCCGTTGATTTCGGCAATGCGTACGATCGCAACCGGCGATATCGAGCCGCGCTCGGGCAGGTCCCAACGCAGCAGCGCTTCGACGGCATGGCACTTGCCGTCGGCCAGTGAGACTTGCGGCTGGTAGGACATCGACAATTGATTGGCGCGCAAGGCGTTGCGCAAGGCGCTGTCGAGGCCGGTATAGGTCTCGGATTCGGCACGCTCGTCGCCCTGGTAAACGTGCTGCGCCAAATCGCGCGAGCGCGCCACCCGTCGGGCGATGTCGGCATGGACGATCAGGTCATTGGCGGTTGCCGAATGTTCGGGAAAGCAGGCAATGCCGATCACCGGTCGCACCATCGACTGGCGTTTTTCGCCGGGATAGGGCGCCGCCAGCGTCTGGTGGATGCGATCGGTGGCGAGCAGCGCCTGCGCGCTCGACTTCAGGTTGGGCAGCAACACGCAGATCTTGTCGTCCGACACGGCGACGAAGCGGTCGGCCGGCCGCAGAATCGCCGGCAATCGCGCCAGCGCCTGCTGCATGATTTCGCCGGTCGGTGCGCCAATGAGGGCGTCGAGCCGGTCGTGGCGGTCGAGCTTCACCAACAATACCGCCACATTGCGTTGCGACATGCGCGCGTGCTGCACCGCGTTTTCGAGCGCGACGCGCAGGTGTTGTCGATCCAGTTGCTGGTTGTTGGTGTGCGGGTCTGCGCCGGGGGCGACAGTAGGTGTGGTGCGCGTCGGGATATCGCTCATGGCATGCGCCGGGGCAAGGTTCAGGCGAGGTAGTACTCGCGTGCGTCGATGCCGAAGGCATTGCTGGCCAGGCCGCGACGAATATGTACCGGGTGGTCGGAAATGTCGTAGAGAAGATCGAGCGTGCTGGGGTGGCGGCGCGGCGTCTTGTCCGGGTCGGTGACGACCAGCACTTTCGGTCGCAGGCGCTTGGTCTTGTTGTGGGTGACCACCACGGCAACTTCGCCGGTGGAGAGCTCGACCAGGCTGCCGACCGGGAACGCGCCGATCGACTGGATGAACTGCTCGACCATTTCCGGCTGGAACTGGCGGCCGCTCCATTCGGTCAACATGCGCAGCGCCTCGTGCGGGGCCACGGTTTCCGCGTAGGGACGCGCCTTGGTGACGGCCGAAAATGTGTCGGCGATCGCGGCCATGCGGCCGAAGATGCTGATCTTGTCGCCCGACAGGGCCAGCGGATATCCGCTGCCGTCGACCCGCTCGTGGTGGTGCGCAATGCCGTCGGTGACGTCGGGATGCAGGCCGGGCGTGTTTTCCAGAATTTGCAAGCCGAGTTGCACGTGCTTTTTCACCAGCTCGTATTCGGCCGGCGTGAAGCGGGACTTGCGTTCCAGCAACTCTGCCGGCAGCTTGAGCTTGCCGATATCGAGCAATAGTCCGATCAGGCCAAGGTGCGAAAGTTGTTCCTTGGGATAACCCAGGTGGCGGCCGAAGGCGACCAGGTTGATCGCCACCGTGAGGCCGTGGCTGTACGAGGACAGGTCGAGTTCGCGCAGCCGTCCCACCCACATCATGGCATCGGGGTTGCGCACCATGCTGTCGACCATTTCGTCGATCACTTCGGCCGAGCCTTCCAGCTGCAGATTGTCGCCGGAGCGAACATCCGCAACCATTTTGTCGAGCAGCTCGCTGGTGCGCTGGAACGCGGTGGTGGCCGCTTCCATTTCGTTTTCGACCGTTTTCTGGTCTTCGTAAACGGTGAGCAGCACCGTCTCCGGGATGA
>CAZCKI010000002.1:0-25994 GCA_964498815.1 uncultured Burkholderiales bacterium | reverse complement strand
ACACCAGCGAGCAGCTCTACAAGGAGGGCGCCAAGCGCGGCGCCATCGATCCTTCCATGCTCAACGCCTGCGCCAACTCGGCGCGCTGCGATACCGGCAACCTCTACGACTACACCTACCACTACGGCGTCTCCCCGTACGCCGCGCAATTGGTGGAACGCTACCGCGACTGGCTCGGGCAGATGATCACGACACGCAATTTTGACAACCTGGCGATAGTGCACGTTCCGGGTACGGCAAATAATGTCTTTCTGTTTGCGGGCAGGCGCCGCTAGCTCATTGTCGCCGGCCTTTGCCGGCCAGATCAATCGACATGCACGATCTCAATCAGCGGGAACGATTGCAATTCGCGCTTTGGCTCGCGAATCGGTTTGACCGCTGAAAGATCGCAGATCATTTCACGGACAATATTGCGTTCGCGACGCGACAAGGCCAGCGCTTCATTGGGCGTGAGACCCGCGCAGCGATGCCGATCCACGTGCAATTGCAGCCGCTCCACTGTCCAGTCGCCGCGATACCCGTAGTCCGCGCGCCAGTAATAGGGCTGCGTAAAATAGCCGAAACTGCCGGGAAAATACGCACGCACGTGCGTCGGGTCCTCCCAGGCATCGTCGTTCGCGCCGTGCGGCACCCGAATTTGTGCAATTGCGCCGGGAATCGCCAATCGCCATAGCTCCTGCATCAAGCCGAGGCTGTCGCGAATGTGCTCTATGACATGCGACAACAAGAAATACTCCACCGTGCCGTCCGGCAGGTCGATCGGGCGCTCGCGCAATTCTTCCAGATTGCAGATCAGGTCGATACCCGGCAGTGCCGCGGAATCGATATTGATATAGCCCTCCAGGATGTTTCGGCCACATCCGACGTTGAGGCGATAAGGCGGTCTTGCGAAGGCGGCAATCGATGTTGTGACCACGTCATTTCCTTTTTCGCGCAACCACGTCCATGCAGGCGCGATAGCGGTCGCTTACGCCGTATCGCAGCGGCTCAAAGCCGGTTTCCTCCAGGACGCCATAAAGTCGTTGCCGGCTGAAGTTGTGATAGTGCTCCAGCTCCGCCCAATAGGGATTGGCATTTTGCGCGTCGAGGCTGCGCCAGAGCACGCTGTCCGAATTCGGCATGGAGAGAAAAAGCACGCCTTCCGCATTCAGCAGCCGATGCACCTGCCGCAGACCATCCTTCGGAAAGGGCATGTGCTCGAGGACGTCGCACATGCTCACCACATCGAAAGGCGCAGGCGGATCGAAGTCGGCGAGATCGGTGGCATGCGCTTCGATACCAAAGGCCTGCAAGGCAGCGGCGGTATCCTTTCGCAAATCGATGCCCACCGGTTCAAAGCCGAACTCCTGTGCGGTAAACAGGAGAGAGCCGTTGCCGAAGCCGATATCGAGCCAGCGCCCGTGGTTCGCCAGCGGCAGGACTTTTTCCACCACTCGCGCCCATACATAGCGCTGGGCCTCCAAGTCGGCCCCCACGGTTTGCATGGCGTGCGTGCCACTGAACAGGACATCGAGCGCCTCTCTGGAATGATATCCCTCCGTGTAGATATGCCCGCATGCCGAACATCGCATCCAGGTCATCACAGGCGACAACGGCGGCCGAAAGAACGGGTACCGCGAACAGTCTGCTGTCTTGATCGGGGCGCAATTCCAGCCTTCGCACAAGGGGCAGGACTGATAGGGAATGCGCTGAAGTGGAGCCAAGTATCCAGCCCTTTCAAAATATCAGGCATCGTGCAGGATCGCGAAAGGAACTGCAAGCCGATGCTGGAGACGAATCCAGCAAGTCAGACTCCATGACCGCGCTCGATTCCCTGTATCTACTTCGAATTACTTCAGCGTAATCCCCAGCACGTCAGCAACCGGCCGCTCGACATTGACTTCCGGCGTGGCGAATGCCTTGTCGGAAGGGTGATTGGCGATCGCGTACACGCCAGTCGCAGGATCCTTTACCACCAAAGTGCTGCTGCCGCCACCGTCAAGGTTAAGTGCCTGCTGCGCGCCCAGTTTTTGCATCAGATCGGACAGCTCCACCAGCGTGACACCGCGGCTGCTTTCCTGGCGGCCGTCCACGGTCACCAGCAGCAGCGTGCGCTGGTCGGCGCTGACGCCCACGGCGGTGCGCGGATGGCGCGCGGTATTCTTGACATCGGCGACATTCATGCCGTCGCGCAGCACCACCGCGCTGCCGCCCACGGCGTAGCGCGCATCGGCCGGCATGTCTGCCATTTCGTCGTGCAAAGTGATCTTGCCGTCGTTATGTACCACCAGCACCGCGCGGGCGTACTTGCTTGAAGGCTTGATAGACTTGCCCTCGGCGAAGTGCCAGCCCACCGGAAGGGCGCAATTGCCGACGACGTAATTCAGCTCCTTGCCCGCGAAAGCGCGCTTGGGCGGCTCGGCGAAAAATCCGGCGTTGACCGCCACCGCGAAATCGTATCTGCGTGCCGCGCTGCTGGTAGTGTCGAGGCGGCCCACGCAGGGGCCATCGCCGTCCGGGTCGCGGTCGTCGCTCAGCGCGACTTTGAGGTGCACGCGTGCATCGGTAAGGTCGATGCGCGCCAGCACACCTGCGACGGGTCCGGGGAAGGCGAAGCGTTCGATCTTGAAGGGTAAGGCGGGAGCGGTGGCCGCAGTGGCCGGCTCTTCCGCATGGATGAAGCACGAAAAGGTAAAAGCGGCGATTGGCAGGAGACTGCGCAGAAGAGTCTTGGTCGGCGACATGAATGATCTCGATAGTTGATAAACAATGCTCATCCCGCATCGGCCGCGGTGCATCTCACCTGTCATCCTAAACGAATCCTTGCGGCACGCAGCATTTCCAACTCCCGGTACGCCGGTGCCGCCCACCGCTCGATCTGCTCATGCAAGGCCAGACTCGCTACGCGGCGCGGGCGCACGCCACCCGCCGCGAATTGCATCTGCGGATTCTTGGCGTCGCGTTGCGCGGCATTTTTCATGGTGTCGATGTCATCGCCATCGGCGAATACACCCAGTAACACCCGCAACGAGGTTGAGGCCAACTCCGGCAATTCCTCGTAATGCACCGGGATTGCGCCGTGCTTGGCGCAGGCAGTCGCTCCCGCCGCCATCATTCGTCCCAGCGCGCGGGAGATGTACTCCTCCGGCGGCCAGGCGAGGCTCTCCTGCAACTCGAAGCCGAACGGCGGGGGATCGAGCCTGCCCGGCACCAGGTAGGACCCGCGCATGGCGAGCTGCGAGGCGCCGATCTCGGCGGGGTCGCGGTACAGGTATATGCATGGCGTGTCGGGGAAGGCACGCCGCAGGATTTCGAATTCGAGCACGTTCCAGGCGTCGAGCTTGACGGCGAACTGCGTCTCGCCATGCGCCGGCTGCGCCAGCGCCGAGAACAATGCGCGCAGCCATTCGATTCGTATCGCCTCCGCCACTTCGGGTTGGGTATGCCGCAGTTGCAGCACCGCGTCGAGCATCGGCGGCTCGGAAGCGACGATGTAGCGCGGCAGCGCCGCCAGCATTTGCGCGAGCAGAGTGGACCCGCAGCGGGAGGCGTGAAAAATGAATACCGTGGGCTGTATGCCGGGACTGACGCGCGCCCAATCCATCAACTCCCGCGCCGAGGTCTTGCGCCGGAATGCCTGGTTGAAAGGCTCGCGCAGGGCCAGCGTTACGCTGTCCTCGAAAAACGGCTCGGTAAAGCGCCGCTCGCCGAAGCGGCACCAGTCGATTTCCAGACCGCCGGCATTCGGCGCAATGTGGATCGGCAACCACCCCGCAAATTCGTGGCACTCCATCAAAAACTGCTTGCGACGTTGCCGGATCGCCGGCCCCGCCGCATCGCGGCGGCGATTTCCTCGCGCTCGATATCGTGGCCGCGTGCCCTGGCGGCTTCCAGCACGGCATCGGCGAACGCCTCGGGGTCGGCAATGGCGGCAAGGCGCGCCTGCAATTCGCGGTCGGCGAATACGATTTGCCGGAAGCGCTCGAACCGCTCGAGGCCAGAATCCACCGTGGAAGCCCGTTCGGGCGCATCGCCCATCGCGATCAGATCGCGCAGCCAGTCGCCGGCCTCGCAGTCGATCACCAAATGCACGCGCGCCGTGTCGCCGCGGTTGGCGACCCGGTGCGGCAGGGAAAGGTTGAGATACCAGCACTCGCCGGCCGCCATGATGACGCGCTGCTGGTCCACGTAAAACTCGACCGCCGGATTGGTGGTGAGGGGAATGTGCAAGCGAGCGGCGCCGTCTTCGAAGCGCAGGTCGTAGTCGCGATGCTCGCGGATCACCGAACCCGGCAGCAGGCGCAGCAGGCGCACCGCGCGCAGGGGACAGGAAAACTGCGCCAGCGCGGCGGCGATGGCGGGGCATCGCGCCATCAGCGGCGTATCGACGATGCTGGTTTGCGACTCCGGATCGATGTACAGGCGCGCCGCGTCCCCGCCCACCGCTCGCAGCGAGGCGCCCTGCCAACCGCCGTCGTGATAGTCGGCGTTGAAGTGGTTTTGCCAGCAGTCGGCGGAAAGGGCCTCGGCCTCCGCCCGCATGGTTTCAAAAGAAGAGGAAAAATCCACAGGCAAGCGCCTGGAAACGGGCACGCTGAAGTTCGTGGTCTGGCTCGCGCTCAATGAGGTTCCGTCACGGGCGAAACGATCGCCGAAAACGCGCATCGTGCAGTATGTGCCCGGGAACCGCAAGCCGGCCGGCGCAAGGCGGCGGCCCGTCATCTCCGTGCAATATGGCTTCGATCTGATGTCTGGATTCGAAAGTCGCCGTGGCGGCTACCCCACAAATCAGGGACGATCCCCCATATTCACTTGCTATGGGCAATTGCAAGCTATTGAGGTTGTGTGATATTTCTCACATTGGCGGCGATTTGACTGTATTTCCCACCCACGCAGGTAGGTTTCTTTTGCTTGCATTTCAGTCAAAATGCGGTTTATCGTTGGTCGGCTTGGCGGTTTCAGGCCGGAAAGGAACCAAACCATTCCAAAGAGAGTGGGCGGAAAAATCGTACGCGTTACCAATATGGGGGAACGAGATGGCACTAGTCGTAACAGGCGTGGCCGCATGAACCAGAGCCTTGCTGCCGAAAGTGTCTCTGCTCGCGCATCGCGCGCATCGATTTCCGCAGGCGCAGCCTTCACGATCGTCGGACAAGACGGCGTGCTGGCGGGCGTACGGGTCCATGCCGCTACCTACGAACACCTGCCCTTCCTGTGTCGCGTGTACGCATCGGCGCGCGCGGAAGAGATGGCCGGTGTCGACTGGAGCGAGGCCGAGAAGAGCGCCTTTATCGAGCAACAGTTCGTTTTCCAGCATCGCTACTATCGCGAGCATCATCCGGACGCGCAGTTCCTGGTGATCACCCGGGACAATCAGGCCATCGGCAGGCTCTACTGGCGCAGCGAAGGCGACCAGGCAGCCTTGATGGATATCAGCCTCCTGCCGGAACACCGGGGTGCGGGCATCGGTTCCGCCATCCTCGGCCTGCTGATGGCGCAAGCCGATACCGACGGGCAAACCACCACGCTTTACGTCGAACCCAACAACCCTGCGCATCGCCTGTACCGCCGCTTCGGTTTCGAAGTGGTCGGTGACAACGGTGTCTATCTGAAAATGTGCCGCGCGCCGCGAGGACCCAACCAATGACGCCCTTCAAGATCCCGTCCTTCGCCGATCTGCAGGCGCAGATGAACGCAACCTTCTCGCTGCGCAACGTCGACGGTCTCGGTACCGGCGCCGAATTGATCGATGTCTACGAAGGCATCGCCATGAACGCGCGTTATGTTTGTTATTCCATGCAGCTTGCGTTGCCTGCCGGCGTGAATTTGCCGCAGGCGGTGTACGCGGTGCACAACGGCAGCGAGGAATGGCCCCTGCTGCTGACCCCGGTTATGCCCGGCGAAGACGGCCGGGCGAGGATGGAGGCGGTATTCCACGTCCCATCGAAGACTGTAGCCGCGGGCGCCAAGCCCGCGGCCACGGAAGATTGCGGACCGGCCGGTTCGCTTGTGACCTAACGAAAAAACGGGAGAACGCACATGGATCCATTTGTTGGCGAAATCAAGATGGTCGGCTTCAACTTCGCGCCGCGCGGCTACGCCTTTTGCAACGCGAACCTGCTGCCGATTGCGCAAAATGCCGCCCTCTTTTCGCTGCTGGGCACCACCTTCGGCGGTAATGGCACCACCAATTTCCAGTTGCCCGATTACCGTGGCCGCGTGCCGTTGGGGATGGGCAATGGGCCGGGGCTGACGCCGGTGGTACAGGGTGAAGTGTCGGGCAGCGAGAGTGCACAGGTTCTGATAACGAATATGCCGCAGCATGTGCACACCGTCGCGGTTCCCGCTACTGCGGCGGCCGCCGACTCGCAAACACCGAGTCCGACGGGCTTCCTGGCGATGACCGCCGATACGGCCCGAGGCGGATCGACAACGGTAGGCACCTACGCATCGTCTGGCACCGCCGAAACGACGCTGCTGCCTTTCAACTCCGGTGTGGTCGGAGGCAGCCAGCCGCTGGCAATTCGCAATCCCTACCTCGGCACCAACTTCATCATCGCCCTGAACGGCGTTTTCCCGTCGCGCAACTAACTTGATGGCCTAAACGCGGCACAATCAGATCACGGGAGAAACGAATGGATCCATTTTTGGGTGAAATCAAGATGGTCGGCTTTAACTTCGCGCCTAGCGGCTTCGCGTTTTGCCAGGCGCAGTTGATGCCGATTTCGCAAAACACGGCGCTGTTCGCGCTGCTCGGCACCACCTTCGGCGGCGATGGCGTGCAGACCTATGGCCTGCCCGACTATCGCAGTCGTATGCCGGTCGGTATGGGCAACGGCCCCGGTTTGTCGCCGATTGTCCAAGGCGAAGTCAGCGGCACGGAAAGTGCGCAAATCCTGTCGGCGCAAATGCCACAGCATGCGCACACGGTCGCGGTGTCCGCCACCGCAGCCGCTGCTGCCTCGCAAACACCGAGTACGACAGGCTTCCTGGCGATGACTGCGGATACAACCAGAGGAGGAACGACGACGGTAGGCACCTACGCATCGTCGGGCACCGCCGAAACGACGCTGCTGCCCTTCAACAGCGGGCCGATGGGTGGCAGTCAACCGCTGCCGATCCGCAACCCCTACCTCGGCACCAACTTTGTCATCGCACTGAACGGCGTTTTTCCGTCGCGTAACTAGTCCTCGACATCCCGCGAATTTTCGACCAGGGGATTCGCGGGTGCACGGAATGAAATTGTTTTACGAAAATTCACAATTTGATGCAAAGTAGCGCCAGCGACATGCCTGTATAAGTGTTTGTTGATTCAAATCTGGCTTTATTGGAATTTGGCATTGCCCTTGACGGACCTGGAACCGACCGGAGAAGCATCATGAAACGAAACTTTCCCCGCCCAACTGCCATCGCGCTGGGTATCGCCATTTCTCTAGGCAGCGGCAGCCTGCTTGCGCAGGTGCCACAAAAGCTGAACTACCAGGGCTTTCTCAGCAACACCTCCAGTTCGCCGATTACCAATCCCTCGCTGTCGATCGTATTCAAGATTTATAACGTACCGACCGGCGGCTCCGCACTCTTCACCGAGACGCAGACCGTCCCGGTCAACAACGGCCTCTTCAACGTCATCCTCGGCACCAATTCCGCGCTGACGCTTCCTTTCGACATTCAATATTACCTCGGTGTCACCGTCGGAGCGGACGCAGAAATGACGCCGCGCCAGGCGCTGACCTCCAGCCCCTACGCGCTCAATGCCGCCAGTGTCGTCGATGGCGCTATTACCTTGTCGAAGATCGCCGCCAACGGCTGCGTGGTTGGACAATCCATGGTCTTCAACGGTGCGGCATGGGTATGTGGTGCCGGCCCAACCGGACCTACCGGTGCAACCGGTGCCACCGGACCCACCGGCGCCACCGGCGCGACAGGACCCACCGGAGCGACCGGCAACACTGGCGCAACGGGCGCCACCGGACCGACCGGCGCCACGGGTGCCACGGGCGCGACGGGATCCACCGGCGCCACTGGATCCACCGGCGCCACTGGACCGACCGGAGCAACCGGCGCGACCGGGGCCACCGGCGCCACCGGGGCGACGGGTCCCACCGGCGCGACGGGGCTAACCTTCCAGGGCGCGTGGAGCGGTGCGACCACTTACCAATCAAACGATGGCGTGACTTTCAACGGCAGCAGCTACATCTCCATCCAGAATTCCAATCTCAATAATCAACCAGACCTGAGTCCGTCGTTCTGGAGCCTGCTGGCCCAAGCCGGGGCCACAGGAGCCACGGGCGCAACTGGCGCAACCGGTGCGACGGGACCAACCGGTGCCACGGGGTCAACTGGCGCGACCGGTACTACGGGACCGGCCGGAGCAACGGGCGCCACAGGACCCACCGGTGCGACGGGCGCCAACAGTACGGTGCCGGGACCTACCGGCCCAACGGGAGCGACGGGCGCCACGGGATCTACCGGCGCGACCGGCGCCGCGGGGCCTACCGGGGCAACGGGATTGAGCTTCCAGGGCGCCTGGAGTGGCGCGACCACGTATCAGAACAACGATGGCGTTACCTTTAATGGCAGCAGTTACATCTCCATCCAGAATTCCAATCTCAATAACCAGCCCGACCTGAGCCCGACGTTCTGGAGCGTGTTGGCGCAAGCGGGTGTAACGGGTGCGACCGGACCTGCGGGCGCGACCGGGGCGACAGGTGCTACTGGTGCGACAGGATCCACAGGTGCAACGGGGTCCACCGGAGCGACGGGACCCACCGGCGCCACTGGCGCAACAGGGTCCACCGGAGCGACGGGACCTACCGGCGCCACCGGCGCAACAGGGTCCACCGGAGCAACGGGACCTACCGGCGCAACGGGTACGACGGGGTCCACCGGCGCAACGGGACCCACCGGCGCCACTGGCGCCACTGGCGCCACTGGCGCCACTGGCGCAACAGGGTCCACCGGAGCAGCGGGACCTACCGGCGCAACGGGTGCGACAGGATCTACCGGAGCAACGGGTGCGACGGGATCCACCGGTGCAACAGGTCCCACAGGCGCAACGGGTGCGACCGGGGCTACGGGTGCTACAGGCGCAACCGGGGCTACGGGCGCAACCGGAAACACCGGACCCGGCGCGATTTTCGTGAATCGGCAAATAGTCACTCCAGCAGCCACGCCCGGCAATAGCTGGTTCCCCATATTTGCCGACACCACTACCACGACCACCACCTCTCCCGGCACCTTGCTCGCGATCCCGATGGCGTCGACTTGCACCTTCAACTCCATGCACCTGACCGCGTATGCCACCACGTCGACCACGGCGGACACGGCCACGATCACGCTCTGGAAGAATGGATCGGCGACGAGCTTTGCGGCATCCGTCACCAGCAGCACCACCTTGAACACGATTACCACGGGCAGCACGACCTCCAATACGGTTGCCGTGGTGCCGGGCGACACGGTGGTGCTGGGATTGACGCATACCAACGGTACGCCGATCGTCAAAATAACGGCCAGCCTCCAATGTCAATGACCGTTCGCCGACCCTGAAAGAGATTCCTCAGTCCATGCGCATCTGCCTGAACATGATCGTGAAAAACGAGGCCGCGGTGATCACCCGCTGCCTCGCCACGGTCAGGCCCTGGGTGGATCACTGGGTGATCGTCGACACCGGTTCAACCGACGGCACCCAGGACATCGTGCGCGAGTTCATGAAGGATGTTCCCGGCGAATTGCACGAGCGTGAGTGGCACAACTTCGCCCACAACCGCAACGAGGCGCTGGCGCTGGCGAAGACGCACTGTGACTACCTGCTATTCATCGATGCCGACGAGACCCTGCAAATGCCCCCCGGTTATCGCTGGCCGCAGCTTTCGGCGGACGCCTACCACTTCCGCTGCGAATACGAAGGTTGGCACTATCAGCGCAATACGCTGGTCGCCACACGCCTGCCGTGGCGATGGGAAGGCATTTTGCACGAGGTCCTCACCTGCGGTCAGCCGGTCGCGCCGCAGACGCTGCCGGGACCGGGCATCGCCATCGCCCATGACGGCGCGCGCGGACGCGACCCCGAAACCTATTTGCGCGACATCGAGGTTCTCGAGCGCGCCCTGCGAGACGAGCCCGGCAATGCCCGCTATGCGTTCTACCTCGCGCAGACCTATCGCGATGCCGGGCGCGCCGTACCGTCGACCGCGACCGAGCGCGGGCATCAGGCCATCGCGCAGTTTCGCAAACGCGCGGACATGGGCGGCTGGGACGAGGAAGTCTGGTTTTCCGTGTACCAGGTCGCCGCGCTGAGCGAAGAGCTGGGTGCGGCCGCCGCGGAAGTGTGCGAAAAGTATCTGACAGCCTATCAATTGCGGCCGCAGCGCGCCGAGCCCTTGCACGAACTGGCGCGCTTTCACCGGCTGCGCGGCGAATACGCGCTCGCGCATGTGTACGCACGACAGGCGGCGGCGATCCCCTATCCGGGCGACACGCTATTGGTGAATACCGCCGTCTACGTCTGGCGCGCGCTCGATGAATTGGCCGTATCCGCTTACTTTCTTGACACTCCCGCCGCGCGCACCGAAGGCAAGGCTGCCCTGGAAAAACTGTGGGCCGAGGGCAAGTTCCCGGAATCCGAGCGCGATCGCATGCTGGCCAACCGCGCTTTCTACGGCTTGGGCACCGTTGCCTCGGCCGTCCCTGCCCCGCCGCCCGTGGCCACGCTCTATTCGATCGGCACTCGCTCGGCCGCGCAGATTCTGCCGCCGCTCGCGACCATCAAACCGAAACTGGACGCTGCCGACCCCGGCAGGCAGGGAAAGGCCTTGCAATGCTAAGCCGCCTCACAACCCGGTGCTTGCTGGCCTTGTTGCTGGCGATAAGTTCGCTTGCGGCGATGGCTACCTCCAGTGCCAATTTTGTGCTGCCGGCCAACGCCGTCAACAATGCCGGCCTCTCCGGCACGTCGGCCAACTTCCAGATGGATTCGTCGCTCGGCAGCGGCTTCGCTACACCCAATATGTCCAGCGCCAATTTCAACCTCAAGCCCGAATTCCAGCCGATGGTGCATTTGTTCGCCTCGGCACCGGCCATCACCAGCGCCAATAACGTCACCTTCACCGTGAACTCGGCCGGCACCTTTACCGTCACCGCCACCGGCGTGCCGGTACCGACGCTGTCCGTAACCGGCGCCTTGCCGACCGGCGTGACCTTCACGCCGGCGACGGGTGTGCTGGCCGGAACGCCGGCCTCCGGGACCGCAGGCGTATATCCGCTGACCTTTGGCGCTGCCAACGGCAACCTGCCCGATGCCTCGCAGGCCTTCACGCTGACGGTCGTCAAAACCAACCAGACCATCACCTTCAATCCGCAGGGTGCACAGACCTACGTACCCGGCGGCGTATTCACCATCAATCCGCTGGCTACTTCCACCTCCGGCCTGGCGGTGACCTATAGCTCGCTCACCTCCGCCGTGTGTACCGTGAGCGGCATCAACGTCAACATCCTCGCGGCGGGTACCTGCACCATCGCCGCCAACCAGCCCGGCGACGGCGTCTACAACGCGGCGCCGCAAGTCACGCAAGGCGTGAACATCGCCAAGCGGAACCAGGCCATCACGTTCGGCGCTATCAGCAGCAAGACCTTCAATGCCTCCCCGCTGGCCGTCAGTGCGAGCGCCACTTCGGGCCTCGCGGTCGTATTTACTTCCGCCACCACCGGCGTGTGCACGGTATCGGGCACTTCGGTGACCTTCGTCACGGTGGGTACCTGCACCATCGACGCCGACCAGCCGGGCGATGCCAATACCAATGCCGCGCCGCAGGTGCCGCAGTCGTTCCTGATCACGCAGGGCGTGCAGATCATCAGCTTCCCCGCCATCGGCACGCAATCCCTGGGCGCCACGATCAACGTCTCGGCGACGGCCTCGTCGGGCCTGACGGTCAGCATTGCTTCGCAAACAACCTCGGTGTGCACGGTCAGCGGCAGCAGCGTCACGATGATCTCAGTCGGCCAATGCACGCTGCAGGCGACCCAGGCCGGCAACGCGAACTATTCCGCGGCGGCGCCAGTGCAGCAGTCATTCAGCGTGATCGGCTCTCCCAATCCGCCAATACTGCTTGCCTGTATTCCGGGGAACCACAAGGCCACCTGCACCTTCCTGCCGCCGATTCCCAACGGCGTGACGGTGACCGGCTACACGCTGAGCTGCCGGCTGGGCAGCAACACGCCGGTGCAGGCGAGCGGCGCGAGCTCACCGCTGACGGTGCTGGGACTGACCAACGGCCGCTTGTACCTTTGCACCGTCACCGCCAGCAGCGCCAGCGGCGCCAGCGCGCCCAGCAATTCATTCCCGGTACTGCCGTTCTCGACCATCTCCGCCCACGGCACCTTCGACCTCGACGGCGACGGCAAGGCGGACATATTGCTGCGCGCCGGCGACGGCAACTCGTCGCGTGCCACCCTGGACGACAACAATCACCTGCAATTCATCCCCATCCAGGCGCCCGGACCGGAATGGCGCGTTCTTGGCGTGGGCGACTTCGGCGGCGCGCACCGATCCGATCTGCTGATCCAGAACATTGCATCGGGCGATGTGCACGTCTGGTATCAATTCGACGGCCCGCCGGACGGCGATAGCTTCTTGCGCAACGTCAAGCCGGGCTGGGTGGTCGAAACCATCGCCGACCTGGATGGCGACGGCAAGAGCGATATCGTCTGGCGCTACGTGGGTTCGCCGCTCAATCCGCCCACAAATCCGGACGACGTCGGCGTGGTGTTCGTCTGGTTCATGAACGGCCCGACCATCAGCGAAATCAAGGCCCGCGGCGGTGCGCCGGTAAGTTGGAACCTGATCAACGCCGCCGACCTCGACGGTGACGGCATGGGCGACCTCGTCTGGCAAAGCCCGATTGGCACGGCACGCGGCATCTTCGGCCTGACCGGCAGGAACTTTATCAACAAGTTGCTGGGTAACGTGCCGGCAGGATTCACCTTGCTGAAGGCGGCAGACTTCAACGGCGACGGCAATGCCGACTGCTTGTTCCGTGACGCAGCCGGCAACGTCAAGATATGGTTGCTAAACGGCTCCACGCATCTCAGTGATATCGACATGCCGGCGATCCCGGCGGGTTGGCAGTTCTACGCGGCTGCCGACTTGAACGGCGATGGCGTTGCCGATATCGTCTGGAAGAAACCAGACGGCACGCTGGTCCTGTGGCTGATGAATGCGACAACGCCAACTGCCCCCACCGTTGTCGATCCCGCCGGCACCGCGCCGACCGGCTTCAACGTCATCGAATAGCGTTCAAGAGCGAATCGGGGCGGCCTGCGGGCCGCCTTTTCATTTTGCGGGGGCTGTTCGCGGTCCGATCAAACCAAGTACCAACGCCATTCCCAACAACACAACTGCACCTCCCAATGCGGCGCCCAGCGTGAATTGCTCGCTAAGAAACAGCGCACCCCACAACACACCGAACAGCGGGATCAGGAACGTGACCGAGATCGCCCTGGTCGGCCCCACGTCGCGCACCAGGCCGTAATACAAGACATATGCGACTCCGCTGCACAAAATGCCCAATGCCAGCATCGACAGCTGCACCGACACCTCGGGCATCGCCCAGTTTGTGAGCGGCAAAGCGACCGGCGCGATCAGCACCGCCGGCAATATCAGCGCCCCGGAAGCTACCCCCATGTTCGGCGCACCGTGCAAGAATTTCTTGGCGTAGACGCTGATAAATCCATAGGAAAGCGTTGCCAAGATGCTCATCGACGCGGCAAGCAATACTTGCGTCGTGACCGGCACCGGCCCCAAATCCATGATCATGCCGACGCCGGCAAAGCCCAGCGCCATGCCGAAGATACGCAGCCCGGTCAGTTTTTCCTGCAAAAGCAAGGCGGCGAAGAGGGCGCCGAAAAACGGCGACAACGCGTTGAGAATGGCGCCGTAGCCGGCCGGCAGGGTCTTCATCGCGTAGCCGATCAGCGCAAACGGCACCACCGAATTGAGCGCACCCACCACCAGGTACTGCTTCCACCACTGGCGATAGCCCAGCTCGGCGCGCGTCGCCATCGCGTACGCCAGCAACGCCACCCCGCCGATAAAAATGCGCAGCCACATGGTGCCGATGGCGCCAAAAGCAGGCACCACGATGCGCATGAACACATAGGAGCCGCCCCAGATGGCGGCCAGCAGGACCAGGCGAAAAATGTCGTTGGGTTTCATGGATGGGCAAGGGATTTTTGTGAGCGCGGAGTATCGCACGCGGCGATGGAGGCCGGGCACGCGATTCAGGCAGCAAATTTCCGCCACCTTGAAAATCCGCGCTCGTTTGCCTGCGAAAACAGATGCGCATTTGTCGAAGAATAGCGTGTTGCATTTTCCGCAAAACACCATTAAAAAATCCCGATTTCCGAGTATTTTTGTTGCCTTTTCTGCGTACACAACTTAGCATTTGCAGGTCCCGTTTGTACTCCAGTGCAAAGGGGCTTTTCAAGACGAATAACAATCTTTTTTCCGATAGGGAGAACTTCAGATGATGATCAAGAAATTGCTGCTGTGCACTTCCCTGGTCGCAGCAGCGCTGGCCACCAGCACGGCTGCGCTGGCGGCAGACGACAAATCGACCGGTTCCGGCCCCAATCCGTTCTCGGACTGCGGCATCGGCGCGGCATTGTTCACTGAAACCAAGTGGGCGGCAGTGACCTCGAACGTGATTTGGGACGTAGGCACGACGGCGGTTATTTCCGCGACTTCCAGCCCGCAGACCTGTTCGGGCAAGCGCGTGGTCGCTGCGGCATTTATCAACGGCACCTACGAAAAACTCGCCGAGGAAACCGCGGCCGGCAAAGGTGAACACTTGACCACCGTGCTGAATATTCTCGAGTGCAACGGCGCGCAACGCGTCAATGCGGTTCGGGATATTCGTTCCGCCATGGGCAAGGCCGTCGCCACACCGGCCTACCTGGACCAGTCGCGCGTCGACAAGTCCTCCCAGTTCTACGGCATCATCGATCGCGCTGTCAGCGCCAACTGCTCGGTCTGATCGACCCCGGCTGCCGGCCGTCCGGCCGGCAGCCAGCTCCTTTCGCACTGCTATTTTTTCCGATTTACTGTCCTTGCTGCGCAGGTCGCAGCCGATGGTGTTGCTGTGCCTTGCGGCGTGGCAAGCTGTCTCTGTCTGCGCAGAGGATTCGATCGCAATTTTGGCGCGCGATCCGGCCTGGCTAAGACTGGGACATTACGCGGTCGACGCGGACACCAAGAGCGGCTGGCGCAGCGCAATACATGCCGGCGATTTCTTTCTCGCGGCTGGCGGCGAGATCGATCCCCAGCTCGAGCTGCGCGCAACCGTGGCGGCTTTCGCCGAGCCGGTCAATGTCGGCAACGACAAGCAGCACCCGCAATGCCGTTTTCCCGCGCGTGTGCAGTGGCTGCGAACAAAACTTCCCGGAAACGCCGCATTCGAATTGCGGCCGAAATGCCCCGCATATGAAGCGTGGACGCGCGGCGGGAATATCGCCGCCGTCAGCATCGTGCTTGCCAATGGCTACTTGGGCAACCCTGCCTCTTATTTCGGCCATACGCTGCTCAAATTCAATTTTCGCGACGACCAGGGCCAGACGCGGTTGATGGATGTGAGCGTCAATTACGGCGCGATCGTCCCCAAGGAAGACGGCCCGATCGCCTATATCGCCAAAAGCGTTGGCGGCGGTTACGACGGCGGATTCAGCCATATCCATTTCTATTTTCACAACCACAACTATGGCGACGTAGAGATGCGCGACTTGTGGGAGTACCGCCTCGACTTGCCCCAGGATGCGGTCGACATGATTGTCGCCCATTCGTGGGAAGTGCTCGGCAAGCGCTACACCTACCATTTCTTTCGCCTCAATTGCGCCTACCGCATGGCGGAAGTGGTTCAGGTGGTGGACGGCCTCGACATCATTCCGCGGGATGCGCCGTGGCTGATCCCGCAGACGCTGGTGCAAAACCTGAAGGTTGCCCGCTATCGCGAACGCCCGGTGTTGGCAAAAGTGACGTACTACCCATCCCGGCAATCGCGCTTCTACGAAAAATATCGCAGCCTTTCCGCCGATGAACACGAGCGGCTCGGCGCTTTGATAGACGGCAAGGAGAAATTGGAAGACGCTGCGTTTCGCGACCGGCCGACACCTTCGCGACAAGCACTGCTCGACACCTTGCTCGACTACTATCAATTCATCGGCAATCCGATGGACAAGGCTCCGCGGGAGATCAAGGCCGAATATGCCAAGTATCTGGCCGCACGCTACGCCATGGAGCCCGGCGAGCGAACGGTACAAACGGTGCAGCCGGAGTCACCGCACCTGGGCCGTCCGCCAGGGTGGGTACAAACATCCTGGGGACACAAGGCGCAAAGCGGCAATTTTTTCTCGCTCCGTCTGCGACCCGCCTACTACGACGCTCTCGATGCCGACAGCGGACACGTGCAAAACTCGTCCCTGACGATGGCGGAAACGCAGCTAAACGTTCGCAAGGACCGGGCCTACATCAGCCGATTCGAACTGGTTGGAGTGGATAGCGTCAATCCCGCGCTGACCGGACTCGCCGGCGATCGCGGCACCGCGATTAAATTGCATTTCTCCGCCGAGCAGGCGCGCCCTGCTTGCGAAGACTGCCTGGTAGCGCGCATGCAAGGCGATGTCGGCTACGGCGTGCAATGGTCGCGCGAACTGTTCGCCGCCGTCTATTTGGGCGGCGCCCTGCAAAGCGATCGCGCCGGCCAGGGTCATGGATTCGGCCGCGTTACCGCCGATTTCATTTTCCGGCCGGCCAACCGGCTCGCCGTCAAGGCAAGCTACGAACGACGCTATGCCGTGCACAACGGCGTGCCGAACTATGGCCTCAGTACCGCCGAAGCCCGCTGGTCGATCGACTCTCACACCGATTTTCGCCTTCGCTTCGAGCATGATCGCACCTCGACCGCCGGCGCGGGATTCGGTATTTACTGGTAGGTCGCGACGAGCAAGGCAGCTGCCGGCGCGCGATCTCAAGCATAATCGGGCTTCGCCAACTGAAGCCGAGACAACCATGCCGCGCCCCATCCTGGACGAAAGTCACATTCATCCCGCCATCCGCGAAAAAATCGCGCGGCACCGCATCGATATCGTCGATGAAGTGCGGGCCGCCATTGCCCAGCACGCCGTCGTGGTGGTCGGCATGGCACTGAATCCCATGCCGAGAAAGGCCCGCAAGGCGCTGGACGCCGCCGGCATCGCCTATCACTACCTGGAATATGGCAGCTACCTCAACACCTGGCGGCGGCGTACGGCGCTGAAAATGTGGACCGGCTGGCCGACCTTTCCGATGGTGTTTGTGAAGGGTGTGCTGGTGGGCGGGGCCGATGACGTCGTCAAGCTGATCGCCAGCGGCGAATTGAAAAAATAATTTCGCGGGGAAAGTGCCGTGCCGTTTTATTGCCGCTCCCATCAGCGCGGTTAATTCGCCGGACGCCCGAAACACCATGCCACTCGACCCCGCCCTCGACCTGCTTTACGCGACGCGTGCCGGCGTACCCGAACACCCACAAATCTTCGCGCGCTGGAAAGAACAAGGCGCGCGCACGCGCGACACCCTGCCGTGCGTGCTGCAACTGGCCTACGGACCGCATCGCTTGCAGACCATCGACCTGTTCCCCGCCGGAGCGCGCGGCCTGGCGATCTTCCTCCACGGTGGTTATTGGCGTTCCCTCGACAAGGACGATTTCTCATTTGTGGCCGAACCCTACGCGGCGGCCGGCATCAGCACCGCGCTGATCAACTACCGACTGTGCCCGGAAGTGACGGTGACCGACATCGTCGCCGACTGCCGTGCGGCGATTGCGTGGATCTTTGCCCATGCAGGCGAGTACGGCATCGCCACGGACAAATCCGTATTGCTCGGCCATTCCGCCGGCGGCCACCTGGTGGCGATGATGTACGCGACCGATTGGAACAAGGTCGGTGTGGACGCCGGAGTCTTTCGCGGCGGCATGGCCTTGTCGGGAATCTACGATTTGAAGCCAATGCTGCGGATTTCGGTCAACGACGACCTGCGCCTCGATGCCGCCGCCGCCGAGGCGATGAGCCCGGTGCGAGCCCGCCCGCAGATTGCAGCACCCCTGCACCTCGCCGTCGGCGGCCGGGAATCGAGCGAATTCGTTCGCCAATCCACGCTGCTCGGCCCCGCCTGGCCCGGCATCGCCTCGGCCGCAGAAGTGTTGCCGGAGCTTAACCACTTCACCATCCTCGATCACTTCGCTGATGCCTCGTCGCCGCTGTTTCAGCGCACGCTGGAGCTTTTCGAGGATTAAGGGTTGAGTGGGGGCCCGATCATCGACCCTCAATCCTCGTCCGCCGTTCGCGCCACGAAAATGCCGCTCGCGAACGGCCACGCGCGATTCGTCACATCCCGGCCGACGCGCGAGTAGCCTCCCCTATAATGGCGGCACAACAAATCTCCCCCGAACCAAGAGGCGCCAGTGTCCACTACCGACTTATCCAAGCTCACCATTTCGCGCGAGCACAAGGCCTTCAGCGGCAAGAAAAGCAACAAGTTCTGGTGGATTCTCGGCGCTGTGATCGCCCTCGCGGTCATCGCGGCGGTCGCCCTGCGCGGCGGCGGCAACAATTTCAATATCGAAAATGGCATCGTCGCCAACGCCTACCCGTCGCAGGCGATCACCGCGCTCAACGCTACCGGCCGCGTCAGCGCCTACCGCAAGGCGGCGGTATCGACCAAAGCCACCGGGCGCCTCGAATACCTCGGCGTGGAAGAAGGCTCGGTGGTCAAGGCCGGACAAATCCTCGCCCGCATCGAAAACCTGGACGTGAGCGCAACGCTGGACCAGACCAAGGCCAGCGTACGCGCCGCCGAAGCCAACCTCGAGCAGGGCATGGCCGAATTGCGCGACGCGGAGTCCAACCTGCGCCGCACCGAGGACCTCGCCAAAAAGAATTTCATCTCGCCTTCGGCCCTCGATGCCGCGGTCGCCCGCCACGACAAGGCCACTGCCTCGATCGCGAGCCTCAAGGCCGCCATCGGCGTGGCCTCCGCCAATATGCGCGCGACCGCCGTGGCCGTGGAGCAGACCCTGATCCGCGCCCCGTTCGATGGCGTAGTGCTGACCAAGAACGCCAACGTAGGCGACATCATCACGCCGTTTTCCTCGGCGGCGGACTCCAAGGGCGCGGTGGTCAACATGGCCGATATGGCGACCCTGGAAGTGGAAGCGGATGTTTCGGAGGTTTCCCTGGGCAAGACCTCGGTCGGCCAGCCGGTGGAAATCCAGCTCGACGCTTTCCCCGACCTTCGTTTGCTGGGACGTGTAAGCCGGGTGGTGCCGACGGTCGATCGTTCCAAGGCGACCGTGCTGGTGAAAGTGGAATTCGTCGAAAAGGACAAGCGCGTGCTGCCGGACATGAGCGCCAAGGTTGCGTTCCTGACGCGCGCGCTGAGGCCCGATGAGCGCAAGCCCGTCACCGCCGTGCAGCCGACCGCACTCGCCAAGCGTGACGGCAAGGACGTGCTGTTCGTGATCGACGACAAGAATATCGTCAAGCAGATCGAGGTGACGGTGGCCGGCAAGCTCGGCGACCTTAGCCAGGTTTCCGGCGTCAAGCCCGGCGACAAGGTGGTGCTGACGCCGCCGGACAAGATGAAGGACGGTTCCACCATCGTCATCGTGAAGAAGTAGCCGATGAGTACGCTGGTCGAAATCAAGCATTTGGTAAAGGGTTATACGCGCGGCGGCCAGGTAGTGCCGGTGCTGCACGACATCACCCTCGACATCGCGCGCGGCGATTTCATTTCGCTGATGGGCCCGTCCGGCTCGGGCAAATCGACGCTGTTGAATCTGATCGCCGGCATCGACAAGCCCGATTCGGGAATACTGCGCATCGACGGCGAGGACATTTCGCTGCTCGACGAAGGCGACCTCGCCGATTGGCGCGCGTCCAATATCGGCTTCATCTTCCAGTTCTACAATCTGATGCCGGTATTGAGCGCTTTCGAAAACGTCGAATTGCCGCTGCAACTCACCAATCTCTCGCGCAGTGAAAGGCGTGACCGCGTCGAAATGACGCTGGGCCTGGTGGGCCTGTCGGACCGCATGGAGCATTACCCCAACGAACTCTCCGGCGGCCAGCAGCAGCGCGTGGCGATAGCGCGCGCCATTGTCACCGATCCCACCATCCTGGTCTGCGACGAGCCGACCGGCGACCTCGACAAGCAGTCCGCCAGCGACGTGCTGGGCATGCTGCAGCAGCTCAACACCGATATGAACAAGACCATCATCATGGTCACCCACGACGGTCACGCCGCCGAAGCTGCCAAGCGCATGGTGCATTTGGAAAAAGGCGAACTGATCAGCGAGATGGGTTAACCCGCGCCGATTGCAGACGACATGTTGTTCCTCAAGCTCATTTTCAAGAACGTGTTCCGCGCCAAGCTGCGCTCCACTCTCACTTTACTGGGGCTGGTGATCGCGATATTCGCCTTCGGTTTCCTGCAGACCGCTGTCGACGCCTCATCGGCCGGCGCCAAGGCGGCTTCGTCCAGCCGCATGGTGACGCGCAATGCGATCTCGCTGGTGTTTCCCATGCCCGCCTACTACCGCGAACGCATCAAGGCGGTACCGGGAGTGAAAGCGGTGACCACGGCGCAGTGGTTTCAGGGCATCTATATCGAGCAGAAGAATTTTTTCCCGCAATTCGGTGTCGATCACGAAAATTATTTCGAGCTATATCCGGAATTCATCATCCCGCCCGACCAATTGCTTGCGTTCAAGAAGGATCGGCAGGGTATCGCCGTCGGCCGCAAGCTGGTCAATGAATTCGGCTGGAAACTCGGCGACACCATTCCGCTTACCGGCACCATCTTCCCCGGCAACTGGCAGTTTCACTTGCGCGCGATTTTCGACGGCAAGGAGGAATCCACCATCACCCGCCAGGCCATGTTTCACTGGGATTACGTCAACGAATGGTTGAAGATCAAAGTGCCGCGCCGGGCCGACCAGATCGGCGTGTTCGTGGTCGAGGTCGACGATCCGGCGCGGACAGCGGATATCGCCAAGGCCGTCGACGCCGAATTCAGGAGTTCGCTGGCGGAGACATTGACCGAAACGGAGAAATCGTTCCAGCTCGGCTTTATCGCCCAGATGGAATCGATCGTCCTGCTGATTCGCGTGGTGTCGTTCGTGGTGATTTTCATCATCATGGCGGTGGTGGCCAATACCATGGCCATGACCGCACGCGAGCGTCTGGCGGAGTACGCGACCCTGAAGGCCCTTGGCTTTTCGCCGTGGTTCGTCGGCATGCTGGTGCTGGGCGAGTCGATGATGCTGGCGCTGCTGGGGGGCGGTATGGGTATCCTGTTGACCTTTCCGCTCGCCCAGGGATTCGCCAGTTCGCCCGCGGGCAACTTTTTTGCCTCGTTCAAAGTCTCTCCGGAAACGGTCTGGATGCAGATCGCCTGCGCGGTGGTGGTCGGTTTGGCCGCGGCGCTGGTGCCTGGCATACGCTCGGCGAATATCCGCATCGTCGATGGCCTGCGGCATATTGGCTAGATGAGCCGGATAAGTGACTAGCGACGCGCCATGAAGGTTCCCTTCTCGTATATTTTCCGCAACCTGTGGACGCGAAAGCTGACCACGCTGCTGACGGCTGGCGGCATGGCGCTGGTGGTGTTCGTATTCGCGGCCGTGCTGATGCTCAACGCCGGGCTGAAGGAGACCATGGTCGGCACCGGCCGCATCGATAACGCCGTCTTTATCCGCAAGGGCGCCGAGACCGAGATCCAGAGCGGCGTCTCCCGCGACCAGGCGGCATTGATCGAGAGCCTGCCGCAGATCGCGCGCGGCGAGGATGGGCGGCCGCTCGCGTCCAAGGAATCGCTGGTGTTGATTTCGCTCACCAAGAAGGGGCAGGACAAGGGATCCAACATCGTCACGCGCGGTCTGTCGCCGATCGGCTTCGCGTTGCGCCCGCAGGTAAAGATCGCACAGGGACGTTTCTTCAAGCCCGGCTCCTCGGAAATCATCGTCGGCAGGAGCATTGCCGACGAATTCAGCAATGTCGCCGTCGGCCAGGTGCTGCACTTCGCCAAACGCGACTGGACCGTGGTCGGCGTGTTCGACGGCGGCAAGAGCGCCTTCGATTCCGAGGTGTGGGGCGATGCCGAACAATTGATGCAGGCCTTCCGCCGCCCGGTCTACTCTTCGGTCATCGCCAGACTCATCGGCGCCGACCAATTCGAAGCCACTGCCAAGAGTGTCGATGACGACATCCGCATCGCCCTGCAAAGCAAGCAGGAGCAGATTTTTTACGAAGACCAGTCGCGCGCGCTCTCGAATTTCATCACCTACCTGGGCATTTTCCTGTCGATCATTTTCTCGCTGGGCGCCATGATCGGCGCGGCCATTACCATGTATTCCTCGGTGGCGATGCGCACCGCCGAAATCGGTACGCTGCGCGCGCTCGGCTTCCGGCGCACATCGATCCTCGCCGCCTTCCTCGGCGAATCGCTGCTGCTCGGCCTGGTGGGCGGCATCGGCGGCCTGATCGTGGCGAGCTTCCTGCAAGCCTTCACTATTTCCACGATGAACTTCCAATCCTTTTCGCAACTCGCATTCGGCTTCGTGCTGACGCCGAACATCGTGATCGAAACGATCGTCTTCTCCCTGTTCATGGGCTTCGTCGGCGGTTTCCTGCCGGCGGTAAAGGCCGCACGCATGAAGATTGTGGACTCCCTGCGGGCAGCGTAGTCTCCTTCCGCCGCAGTTCGACGCAGACTGTCACGTTCTGTTTCCCTGTGTGTCAGCCGCATTTCCTATAATCGGGCTGCAAGCCAAAAATGAAAAAACACCGACCACGGGGGAAGTTGGCATGAGACGCATTGGCAAGTATGTACTCTTGATGCTGGCGGCCTTTTCGTGCACGCCGGCAACTCCGTTCGCGGCCGACCTCGCAGCGCCTTGCACCGGCCCCGCTTATGCACTGCTCGACTTCTGGTTGGGCGACTGGGACGTGTACGCCGACGGCAAGCTGGTCGGCCGCAACCAAATCAGCAAGATTCTCGACGGCTGCGCGGTGCAGGAAAGCTGGAGCAGCGGGCTTTACCTTGGACAAGGCATGTTCTTTTATCACCCGCAGCGCCGCCAGTGGAAGCAACTGTGGCTCACCAACTATCCCGACTCGCCGGGCGGCATCAAGGAAAAGTATCTGCTCAAGTCCGAGCCGGGCAAAATGACCCACTTTGAGGGCGAGTGGATGACGGCCGACGGGCAGCGCATCGTCGATCGCACGGTACTCACACGCAATACCGACGGCAGCATCCGCCAGGTGATCGAAACGTCGCGCGACGGTGGTGTCAGCTGGAAGGTCGGATTCGACGCTTTGTATAAGCCGCATCGCTAGCACCCAGTTCAATATCGCCACGCGGCGCGCCGTGCCGCGCCAGGCAAGCAGCACGGAGAACCGCATGCCCACTACCGAAACATTGGAACGCTTCATCGCTCGCGTCGAGCAGAACCTGCACGCCGAGGCGCTCGAGGAGTTTTACAGCGAGACCTCGTCGATGCAGGAAAACCAAAGCGTGCCGAGGGTCGGCCGCGCATTGCACGTCGCCAACGAGCGCCGCGTGCTGGCGAAAGCCAGGGCGGTGACCTCCGAATGCGTGCGTCCGGTGTTCGTGGAAGGCGACCGGGTCGTCATCCGCTGGAAATTCCGCTTCGACTGGCCCGATGGCACGGTGACTCGCATCGAGGAACTCGCCTATCAGCGCTGGGAAGGCGAACGAGTGGCGGAGGAGACTTTTTTCTACGATCCGGCGCAACTCACGCCGAAGCCGGTGTAGGCTGAGGGAATCGAAATCCCAGCGAGCCCCGGCATGACCGCGAACACCACCATGCAATACCGCACCCTCGGCAAGAGCCCCCTGCAAGTTTCCGTCCTCTGCCTCGGCACCATGATGTTCGGCGACCAAACCGCGCAGGCGGAAGCCAAACGTATCGGCGCCTTTGCTCGCGATCACGGGGTGAATTTCATCGATACCGCCGATGTGTACACCACCGGCCGCTCGGAAATGATTGTCGGTGAGTTGCTGAAAGGGCAACGCCACGACTGGATCCTCGCCACCAAGGCCGGCAACAAGATGTCGGAGCGCGTCAACGAGGCGCAGTATTCGCGCAGCTGGCTGCTGCGCGAGTGCGAAGCGAGCCTCGCCCGGCTCAAGACCGATCACATCGACATCTATTACCTGCACCGCGATTTCAACGGCATGGACCTGGAAGAGCCGCTGCGCGCGCTGGACGCGTTACTGCGCGCGGGCAAGATACGCTACTGGGGCGTGTCGAATTTCCGCGGCTGGCGCATCGCCGAGATGGTGCGGCTGGCGCGCGAGATGAACATGCCCGGCCCGGTGGTCTGCCAGCCCTATTACAACCTGCTCAACCGTCAACCCGAAGTGGAAGTGCTGCCGGCCTGCGCCAGCTATGGCATCGGCGTGGTGCCGTACAGCCCGATCGCGCGCGGCGTGCTCACCGGCAAATATGCACCCGGTAAGAAACCCGCCGCCGGCACCCGCGCCGGACGCGGCGACAAGCGCATCCAGCAAACCGAATTCCGCGTAGAGTCCCTGGTGATCGCACAAGAATTGCAAAAGCATTGCCGGGAAAAGGGTGTGGCGCTGCAACACTTCGCCACCGCATGGGTGCTCGCCCACCATGCGGTGAGCTCTGTGATTGCGGGTCCCCGCACGCTGGCGCAATGGCAGGATTATTTTGCAGCACTGGCTTGCACCCTTACCCCCGAGGACGAGGCGCTGGTCGATCGCCTGGTCTCCCCCGGCCATCCGTCCACGCCCGGCTACAACGACCCCGCCTACCCACTACCCGACCGCGTTTCCTGACCGGCTCAAACCATAACCATGAAAATCGCCATCGCCACATTCGACCGCTTCAACGAGATCGATTCGTTCGTCGCCTGCCATATCCTCAACCGCGTGTCGCACCCCGGCTGGAAGGCCGAGATCGCGGCACCCACGGCGACCGTCACTTCGATGAACGGCGTCACCATCACGGCCCAGCAACCGCTGGAATTCCTCAACGAAGCCGACGTGGTCCTGTTCGGCAGCGGCCGCGCCACGCGCGAGATCGTGCAGGACGACGCGATCATGAACCGCATCCAACTCGATCCGAAGAGACAACTGATCGCCTCGCAGTGTTCGGGCGGCCTAATGCTGGCCCGCCTGGGCCTGCTCGAACATATTCCCGTCTGCACCGACCAGGGCACGCGGCCGCACCTGGAAGCCGTCGGCGCCAAGGTGCTGGATGCCCCCTTTTATGCCGAGGGCAACATCGCCTCGGCCGGCGGCTGTCTGGGCGGGCAATACCTCGCCACCTGGGTGATCTGGCGCCTGCTCGGCAAACAGGCGGTACTGGATGCGCTCGACTACGTGGTGCCGGTGGGCCAGGAAAGCGAATACACCACGCGGGCCATTGAAACCGTGGCGCCCTACATCCCGCGCGAATAAGCGACCGACCGCCCCGCCGAGCGCCGCAGCAGTTGCCACCTTGCCCACGGCCACGCATCGAAGTAAACCGGGCGCTCGTGACGGGTTTTCCCGCTTCCGTCGCAGTGCGGATGCCATCTGCCGCTGCGCGCAATACCATTGGTCTCGAAACATTCGGCGGGAGGTCGCGCCACGTTGGCACGACAGCGCCTGCCGGCGAATTCGATGAACAATGCTGTGACGGGAATTCTCATGACAAGACAACGCATCAAAATCCTTTTCCTGCTCGTCCTGATCCTGGCCTCCTCCTTCGTCGTCAAGACCGCAGCGGCGGCCCCGCCTGCGGTCACTATTTTTTATGACGCGGCGCAGGACGAGAAGTGCGCCGGCGTTATCAAGGAGGAATGGAAAGCCGAGCTGCAACAACAACTGCAGCCGTTCCAGGCGCAGTGGGCCGCCTTGGGGCCAAAGCTCCTGGCAGCCACGGAAACAATTGCCGCGC
>CAZCKI010000001.1:0-29094 GCA_964498815.1 uncultured Burkholderiales bacterium | reverse complement strand
CTAACAGGGTAAGTATCCCCCCGTTAGGGCGTCCATCAAGCGTGGGCAAGATCAGTCTGACCCCATTTATTCTCAGATATTTCCTCTACAAAGTTGCTTCAGCAGATTTCCCCAGCCGCCAGGCGCACCAACGTCATATCGAGTGCCCTCTATGGTGCCCGCTGCCGCCGGATAGCGTGACCGTCTGCGTCTTGCTCGCGGCGCGGCCCTGCGGGTCGTAGGCGTAGACGGTGTTGCCGCTGGCGTCGCTGACCTTGGCGAGGCGGCCTCGGCTGTTGGTGCTGGTGGCGGGGGCGGCGGGGTCTTCGCCGTAGGTGAAGCTTAGGTTTTCGTCGGAGTAGGCAAGCGTCTTCAGGCGGTTGAGCGCATGGGGAATGCTCGTTGGACATCTGGACGGGGCAGTTTAGGAATAAGGAGTTGCGGAGAATTGCCATCAGATATGACACGTACCGGGGAAACAATTCAGCCTGGCCCTTTAATTCATTTTTTTCCAGAAGAAAGCAAGATCACACCACTATGTGCCATCTATTTTTTTGCCGGTATCCATTTAAAGTCTCCTTCCATTCTCACAACACTCGCGCCCTCAATTCCAATGGAATCTTGAACCTCGAGCAAATCAGCTTCGTAAAAGAATTCGCTCCCTTTAATTTCAAGGCCAATCTCAACAGTTGATGGGTCCATTTCGGTCTGCGTGAGTGTGCCAAACCGCCCCGTTGCTAGCTGAAGGCAAACAAATCTATATCTATTAGGAAATATTAATTCGTCGCGAAACGTTCCTCGAGTCGGCTTAACATTGAGTCGCTCCAACATGTTTTCAAAGTCGAGGCGGCATTCTGCAGCCAAAGTATAGTGTCGCTTTGGCAATTTCGATCGCGGGATTATTTTCATTTTCTTTATTGTTTCTTACAAGTTGGATAACTATGATTATTTCCAGCAAACTCGATTGCTTCGAAGCCGAGCACCACCCCAAGCGGCGCTTTTGTTTTCTGACCGATGCCTAGTTCCATCCAAGAAGCGCCACCGAACCCGAATTCGCTATAGAAAGCTGCCAAACCGATGCCAATTGCGAGGCGGCCTTGGTGCGTCCTGGCAACTTCAGCAATTGGGGCAAGCGATTCTGGGCTTATTTTCTTTCTAAACGTCAGTCTATAGATGGTTGAACCTAACGTAACGGCCGTTTTAAATGCGTACAACTGATTGTGCAGTAAGGAGTGCTGGCTTGTTGGCAAGTCTACAAGGTCAATTTGTTTTGACGCTCCGCACATATATTCAGGAATGACGTGATGCCCTTGCGTTTTCCCACCACCAACTGCAGCTAGTGAAACCAGCCCGACTGGCGGATTCAACCCGTTAGGTGTAGAGAAAGAGCCGGCAACATTCTTAATAAGCATTCCAAGCAACATTTCATACAAGCTTGGGGTTCCATCTACCCGGTCGTCCTCACCAAAAATCTTGCTGCGAAAATAGCTGGAAGCCTGATCTTTCGCAAAGTTTGTCAAAGCTCCTTGCACATCTATACTCTCACCAAGTTCTGCAAGCGAATAGCGTCCGCTGGGATCAGTCCTGCTGATCGGGTTTACTTCAGCATATCCATATTTGTTTAAGCTGCTTGTGCGATATAAATTGCCCGCAAACGAGTCCATCGCGGCGAAGCGCCCCACCCCCACATTCAAATATCGCGCCCGGTTGTAATAAAGACCGAGCGTTGGGTCGTATTGCTCCCCAGCAAACAACACAGAGTTCGCCGTAGCTGCCCCCGCGCTGCCCTGCGACAACAACTCCCCATACGCCCCATAATCAAACGAGTCGGATACGGCCCCGTTCGCATCGGCGATGAGACGCACACTCCCCAACCCATCCGCCAGGAAATAACTAGTCGCCCAAACCGGATTTGCGATCGTCCCAACATTCCGAGTCTGACTGATAGGCCCTGCATCCGAGTAGACATAGCTGACCACCAAACTCCCCGCCCCATCCCGCTCCTCCAGCACCTGCGCATAGGCACGGTTCTTGTCGTAGACGTAGTTCGTGGCATTGGTGATGGTCGGCGTAGTGCCTCTCGTCGCAGCGATACGAATCCCATCCGCGTCATACGTAAAGCGGCTGGCAATTGGCGTGCTGCCGGGTGCAGTAAGGTTTTGCCCGATCAGACGCCCATTCGCATCCCAGCTTAGGTCAGCCGTCGTCGGCGCTGTCGCACCAGTTGCCGTGGTCTGCACCCGCGTCGTATTCCCATTCAAGTCATAGCCAAAGGTCTGGCTCTGATTCGGCTGGCTGACACTCTGGATCCGGTCGTTCCTGTCAAACACTGACGTACCGGCCAGTTGCCCATCCGCCGCAACCCGGTTACCCACCGCATCGAGCATGTAATGGATGCTCCTGGTGCCGTTGGTCTGCGTTTCCTGGACGAGGCGCTTGAGGGCATCGTATTGGTAGCTGATCGTTCGGGTCGGCGTGGCTCCTGCACCGGCTGCGCCGTTGGCGGCGAAGTTCTCCGAAACCTGCGCACGCAGTCCGTTGGCGCTGAGGGTGTAAGTAATGCTGCCCAACTGCACGTTGTCGGCCACGCGGCGGTGTTCGATGCCCGTCAGGCGGTTTCTCGCATCGAAGAAGTTGTCGGTGCGGATACCGTTGGGCAGCGTGGTGCTCTTCAGGTTGCCGACCGCGTCGTAGGCATAGGTGGTCTGCTTGCCATTGGGGTCGGTCAGTGTGGCGAGGCGGTTTAGGTTGTCGTAGCTGTAGCCGGTGGTGCGCGACGCCTCGGCGCCGGTTTGGCTGGTGATGGTGGCGCGGTTGCCGGCCGGGTCGTAGGTGTAGCTCAGCTGCGAACCATCCGGGTTCTGCACTTTGGTGAGGCGGTCTCTTTGATCATAGGTGTAGCCGATCTGGCCGTTCTGGTCGGTGACAGTCGCGACTTGCCCGGTCAGGGTGTAGGTGTAGACGGTGTCGGTGGTGGCGCTGGTGCCGATGATGGGGTCGGTGCGCTTTTGCAGGCGGTTATTGGCGTCGTAGGTATAGCTCATCACGGCGCCGTTGAAATCGGTGTGGCTCGCCACATTGCCGGCGGCGTCAAAGGTGAAGCTTTCCGCCATGCCTTCGGGCAGCGTGCGCTTGGTCACCCGGCCGAGGTGGTCGTAATCCCACCGGGTAATGTGGCCCAGGGCGTCGGTTTGGGAGATTTTGTTGCCGGCCTCGTCGTAGCCGTATTGGGTGATGCCGCCCATTGCGTCGGTGACCTTGGTGAGGCGGCCGACGCCGTCGTAGCCGTATTGGGTAACGTTGCCGGCTTCGTCGGTGTCGCTTACCTTGCGGCCTGCCGCGTCGTAGCCGGTGGTGACGCTGCTGGTAACCCCGTTGACCGCGGCGAAGGTGGTCTTGGTGCGGCGGTTGGTGGCGTCATAGGTGTAGGTGGTGACGTTGCCGGCCGGGTCGGTGATCTGGGTCAGGTTGCCGTTGGCGTCATACGCCGAGAGGGTGATATTGCCCAGCGCGTCGGTGATCTTGGTGCGGCGGCCGGCGGCGTCGTATTCGAAGCTGCTGGTATTGCCGCGCTCGTCGGTCGTTTGGGTGAGGCGGCCGCCGGCGTCGTATTGGCTCTGGGTGAAGCTGCCGTCGGGGTTGGTGACCTGGGTTGGGCGGTTGAGCGCATCGAAGGTGGTGACGGTGCTGCGTCCTGCCGCGTCGATGTGGATGGTCTCGTTACCGTTGGCGTCGAAGGCGGTCTGCTCGCTGGTGCCGTCGGGCAGCGTTACGCTGGTCTGGTAGCCGCGGTTGTCGTAGCCGTAGCGGGTGATGCGGCCCTTGGCGTCGGTGCTGGTGTCGACCTTCTTCAGCGGCGTGTAGCTCGTCTGCGTTACGTTGCCGAGGGCGTCGGTTTCGGTGAGCGCATTGCCGTCTCCGTCGAGGGTGCGGCTGGTGCTCATCGCTACTACCTGGCCATTGACCGTACGGGTTCTGGTGGTGCTGGTCTGGTTGCCGTTGGCATCGAAGCCGTATTGGGTGACGGCTCCCGTGGCGTCGGTCTCCTTGGTGCGGCGGCCTTTGCTGTCGTAGACGTACTGGGTGGCGTTGCCGAGGGCGTCTTTGAGCTGGGTGAGGTTGCCGCCGTTCCACTGCATGCCGGTCACTTTGCCGTTGGCGTCGGTGATGCTGGTGGGGTTGTCGTTGGGGTCGTAGCCGAAGGTGGTTACGTTGCCGTTGGCGTCGGTCAGGGTCTTCAGCGTATTGGGGCTGGGGCCGTTGGCGCCGGGCACCGTGTTGTAGGCGTTGCTGGTGCTGTGGTTGAGCGCATCGGTCTCGGTGAACACCTTGCCGGTGTTGAGATCGATCACGCGGTTGACGGTGTTGCCGTTGGCGTCGGTCTTGGAGAGTTCGTTGCCCTGGCTATCGTAGCTATAGGTCGTGACGCCGCCGAGCGCGTCGGTGACTTTGGTGACGTTGCCGGAGGTTGGCATTGCACCTGCCACAAATGAAAACGCCATCGCGCAGATTACGGCGATGGCGTGGCGGAAGTTGGCTAGGTAACTATTCACGGCTAAGAGATGAGAATATTTCTAGCGGCCGCGAGGAAATCGCGGAGGAAACGTCATTGATCTTTCGAAAACGCGGTTCCTATGAAGACAGGGAAAGCTCGATGGACCCTTCTAATTCCTGTAATTCAAAAATATTTGATTGATAACTGGCAATTTGACTGCGAGATTATCAAGATATTGTTGGCAATTGCGCGCGATAGACGTCCGAAGCTTGCCGCCATTTTCATTACTTTTAAGAGAAATCAAGAATCTGGATAGCTCGCCTCTAAATAAGGCAGAACCTAAATACCGCACGATTTCTATACGCAATGAAACAAGTTTTGCCAATTCCGGCGTGTCATCTAGTTTTAGGTTAATTGACATAAATGCTTCGTGCATAAATTTGTTGTCAACGCTAGTTAGTTCCGATCTAACTCGGCTCGATGCACTTAAAAATGCGTCGGCCAATGCAATTCTTTCGCTTATTGAATAGTCTCCATAACTTGTAAGCGGGAAAAACCAGCTTGGCACACTGAATTCTTCGAGCGGCCGGCCCCAAATCCCTCGAAAAATAGGATCCTCTTCAACAAATGCGGGCAAAACGCCGCTCGCCAATTCATCATGGAAATCCAAACACCAGTCACGGACCGAGGTCGGTAGCACTACAAATTTTGCGCCCCCATAGGGCACAATCGGAGCAACGGCGCGAGCCGATTCCACTGGCACTCCGGCCTTTTGTAGCTCTTTGCTCATTTGCAGGCGATCCGCCAGTGTCGGGGCAAGATCACCAGCCAACTGTTGATCAAAATCGGTAAGGCACGCAAAGTCTATGAATTGGCTCTTAGCCGGCGGCAAAAATGCTACGAGCGTGTAAGGCGCATTTCGAAAATTTAAGATATATGCTGCGGCAGCATCCTTCTGGCGCAGGTTGCCGGCGATTGCCCCGCCAGCGTCCGGCGCGAACAACGCTGGCAAATCAGTTTGCGAAATTTCTTGGCGCTTAAACATGTGATTCAGTCACCGCTGTCATGGTCTCGGCCAGCTATTTCGCGTCAACTATACTTGTAGCTCCTAGTTAGCTTTAGAAAGAATCTCTTTGGCGAGACTGCCAAAAAAGATAAACGAACCAAGATACCCCTCTGCGGAGACGCCCATCGCGAAATCCTTCGCGACCAGCGTCGCAAATGCAGCCTTGAAATCATCAAATGAAAACACTAGCGCATCTTCATATGCTTGAATAGTGACAATGGCGTTCTGAACAACCGTGTTCCCCGTAACAACAGGCGCTTGTCCGTGAGCCACAGGTATTAACCCCAACAGGGGTACATGATCGATAGTATTTTCGGTCGCAGAATGTCGAGATTGGTAATTTGTAATCTGTGTCCGACGAAAAACTAGGCCGTCAATCGCCTGGATGCGACCACCACAAATGATCAACTGAACTACTGGTCCACGCGAGCTACCTTCCAATTGAAAATCGAAGGCGGGCAGAGACATTGCAATCGGCCTTCCGCGCTCATGAACTAGTTGCAACGAGAAAACATATGGGGTGTCTGCCAATACTCGGCAATTTGGCAACGAATCGCTTTTCGCTGAACTATCAGCAAGAGTTAGCCACAACATATCTAGAACTTCGGAAGAATATGAAAGATGCGACCAACCTGATCAGATGCACGGGCCACGTCTAAAATAATTTCGTATGTAAATCCACCTTGAGTTGTTACTAGCATTTTTTCTCCATATACGATTCCAGAAGATGCAGCCTCTTCTAGGATTGCTTTCAATTCTTGAATTAGCAACGCTTCTGAGAATTCAGTTGTTGCGGCAGCGCCAATCCCATACTTGTTTATCTGATCTTGAATTACATGCTTGAGCGCACCCGTAATATTGCCCGCTGCATCGGTACCTGAACTAACGACAAATTTTCCAGCGCGTGTCCTAAGAATAGACTGTAACCCCAGCTTTTTGAAGCCGTTGATGGCTGGCCCTGACTGCTCGACGAGCGAGAAAGTTCTGGCTATTTGCCGCGCAAAATACGCGGACTTCAGAGCTTTACCCGCGATAAGCGCAGTCTTGCCAATCGCCGCTGCGACACCGACGAACGCAACACCTTCCACCGTTCCCCACAGAACGCTTTGGCCCAGCGCCTGAGGTGACGTATCACCACTTATGAAATTGCCGACAATGTTAAGACTAACCGAAATTCCAATTCCAGTTCCAATTTCGGCAAGACCAATCCTTCCGCTTGGGTCGCGCATACTAATCGGATTACCGTTCGCGTATGCATACTTGTTTAGCGTCAGCGGGTTTCTTGCGTTGCCGGCCCACGAGTCGAAACTGCTAAACCGGCCCACCCCGGGATTCAAATACCGCGCCCGGTTGTAGTAGAGACCAAGCGTGGGGTCGTATTGCTCTCCCGCAAACAAAATACTATTCGCAGTCTGGCTACCCGTACTCCCCTGCCCCAGCAACTCTCCATACGTGCCGAAGTCAAATGAATCACTAGTCGCACCCGTTGCGTCGGCGAGCAACCTCACACTCCCCAACCCATCGGTCAAGTAATAGCTAGTTGCCCAAACCGGGCTAGCAACCGTCCCAACATTCCGAGTCTGACTGATAGGCCCTGCATCCGAGTAGACATAGCTGACCACCAAACTCCCCGCCCCATCCCGCTCCTCCAGCACCTGCGCATAGGCACGGTTCTTGTCGTAGACGTAGTTCGTGGCATTGGTGATGGTCGGCGTAGTGCCTCTCGTCGCAGCGATACGAATCCCATCCGCGTCATACGTAAAGCGGCTGGCAATTGGCGTGCTGCCGGGTGCAGTAAGGTTTTGCCCGATCAGACGCCCATTCGCATCCCAGCTTAGGTCAGCCGTCGTCGGCGCTGTCGCACCAGTTGCCGTGGTCTGCACCCGCGTCGTATTCCCATTCAAGTCATAGCCAAAGGTCTGGCTCTGATTCGGCTGGCTGACACTCTGGATCCGGTCGTTCCTGTCAAACACTGACGTACCGGCCAGTTGCCCATCCGCCGCAACCCGGTTACCCACCGCATCGAGCATGTAATGGATGCTCCTGGTGCCGTTGGTCTGCGTTTCCTGGACGAGGCGCTTGAGGGCATCGTATTGGTAGCTGATCGTTCGGGTCGGCGTGGCTCCTGCACCGGCTGCGCCGTTGGCGGCGAAGTTCTCCGAAACCTGCGCACGCAGTCCGTTGGCGCTGAGGGTGTAAGTAATGCTGCCCAACTGCACGTTGTCGGCCACGCGGCGGTGTTCGATGCCCGTCAGGCGGTTTCTCGCATCGAAGAAGTTGTCGGTGCGGATACCGTTGGGCAGCGTGGTGCTCTTCAGGTTGCCGACCGCGTCGTAGGCATAGGTGGTCTGCTTGCCATTGGGGTCGGTCAGTGTGGCGAGGCGGTTTAGGTTGTCGTAGCTGTAGCCGGTGGTGCGCGACGCCTCGGCGCCGGTTTGGCTGGTGATGGTGGCGCGGTTGCCGGCCGGGTCGTAGGTGTAGCTCAGCTGCGAACCATCCGGGTTCTGCACTTTGGTGAGGCGGTCTCTTTGATCATAGGTGTAGCCGATCTGGCCGTTCTGGTCGGTGACAGTCGCGACTTGCCCGGTCAGGGTGTAGGTGTAGACGGTGTCGGTGGTGGCGCTGGTGCCGATGATGGGGTCGGTGCGCTTTTGCAGGCGGTTATTGGCGTCGTAGGTATAGCTCATCACGGCGCCGTTGAAATCGGTGTGGCTCGCCACATTGCCGGCGGCGTCAAAGGTGAAGCTTTCCGCCATGCCTTCGGGCAGCGTGCGCTTGGTCACCCGGCCGAGGTGGTCGTAATCCCACCGGGTAATGTGGCCCAGGGCGTCGGTTTGGGAGATTTTGTTGCCGGCCTCGTCGTAGCCGTATTGGGTGATGCCGCCCATTGCGTCGGTGACCTTGGTGAGGCGGCCGACGCCGTCGTAGCCGTATTGGGTAACGTTGCCGGCTTCGTCGGTGTCGCTTACCTTGCGGCCTGCCGCGTCGTAGCCGGTGGTGACGCTGCTGGTAACCCCGTTGACCGCGGCGAAGGTGGTCTTGGTGCGGCGGTTGGTGGCGTCATAGGTGTAGGTGGTGACGTTGCCGGCCGGGTCGGTGATCTGGGTCAGGTTGCCGTTGGCGTCATACGCCGAGAGGGTGATATTGCCCAGCGCGTCGGTGATCTTGGTGCGGCGGCCGGCGGCGTCGTATTCGAAGCTGCTGGTATTGCCGCGCTCGTCGGTCGTTTGGGTGAGGCGGCCGCCGGCGTCGTATTGGCTCTGGGTGAAGCTGCCGTCGGGGTTGGTGACCTGGGTTGGGCGGTTGAGCGCATCGAAGGTGGTGACGGTGCTGCGTCCTGCCGCGTCGATGTGGATGGTCTCGTTACCGTTGGCGTCGAAGGCGGTCTGCTCGCTGGTGCCGTCGGGCAGCGTTACGCTGGTCTGGTAGCCGCGGTTGTCGTAGCCGTAGCGGGTGATGCGGCCCTTGGCGTCGGTGCTGGTGTCGACCTTCTTCAGCGGCGTGTAGCTCGTCTGCGTTACGTTGCCGAGGGCGTCGGTTTCGGTGAGCGCATTGCCGTCTCCGTCGAGGGTGCGGCTGGTGCTCATCGCTACTACCTGGCCATTGACCGTACGGGTTCTGGTGGTGCTGGTCTGGTTGCCGTTGGCATCGAAGCCGTATTGGGTGACGGCTCCCGTGGCGTCGGTCTCCTTGGTGCGGCGGCCTTTGCTGTCGTAGACGTACTGGGTGGCGTTGCCGAGGGCGTCTTTGAGCTGGGTGAGGTTGCCGCCGTTCCACTGCATGCCGGTCACTTTGCCGTTGGCGTCGGTGATGCTGGTGGGGTTGTCGTTGGGGTCGTAGCCGAAGGTGGTTACGTTGCCGTTGGCGTCGGTCAGGGTCTTCAGCGTATTGGGGCTGGGGCCGTTGGCGCCGGGCACCGTGTTGTAGGCGTTGCTGGTGCTGTGGTTGAGCGCATCGGTCTCGGTGAACACCTTGCCGGTGTTGAGATCGATCACGCGGTTGACGGTGTTGCCGTTGGCGTCGGTCTTGGAGAGTTCGTTGCCCTGGCTATCGTAGCTATAGGTCGTGACGCCGCCGAGCGCGTCGGTGACTCGGGTAACGTTGCCGGAGGTATCGTATTCGTAGACGGTTGCGTTGCCGCGGCGGTCGCGCACGGTTTCGCGCTGGCCGGGGATGTCGCGTGCGGACAGGTCAATTTTGTTGCCGGCGGCGTCGTACTGCGCGGTGAGGCGGCCGCTGGCGTCGTATTCGTTCTTGGCTAACTGGATGCCGCGCGGGTCGGTGAAGGTGAGCAGGCCGTGGCTTGCGTTGTAGGTCATCGCCGAAACGCCGCCGCTGCGGTCGGTGACGGAAATGAGGTCGCCGTTGTCGTTATAGGCATAGACGAGGAACTTGCCCGACGGGTCGGTGATTTTGTTGATGCGGCCTTGCGCGTCGCGGGTGAAGGTGATGCTGAGGCCGGCCGAGTGGACGATGCCGTTGGCGCCGAAGGTGACGGTGTTGCCGTTGGGCTCCTTCACCGATTTGATGCCGAAATTCTGGTCCAGCGTATAGACGAAGCCTTCGACGGTGGTGAGCTGGAACTTGCCGGGATTGTAGGGCTGGCCGTCGACGTTATAGACGGTGTCGCCCTGGATCAGCAGCGGTGCGGCCTCGGCGTCGACCAGCGTGGAGGTGGTATCGGCGCGCGGGGTGAAGGTGGGTTGGAACGCGGACGGCGCTTGCCCGGTGGCGCATTCGGGATTGGCGCCGACATCGAAGCGATGCAGCTTGCCGTCCGGCAGCGCGATGCTGATGGTGCGTTTGCCGATCGGGCGGATGCAGACGTTCAGCAGGCCCTGATTGTAGATCTGCCAGCCGATGCCGGGCGTGAGGTTCTTTTGCACGCGCACGTTCTGGTAATCGACGGTCCAGCCGTAGCCGAAATCGAGCGATTCGTTTTTGCGGCGGGTGTCGTAGCTGCGCGTGACCGATACCGGGATGCCGGCCGCGTCGAGACTCATGTCGAGGAACGAGAGCGAGAACTGGCCGATCTTCAGGTTGCCGTTGACCTCAAAGGTGACGCGCAGGCTCGTTTCCTGGCCGTTGGCGTCGGCGGCGCGCAGCAGCACATCCCACTGGCCGTTGACGAGCTGCGAGGGATCGAAGCGGCCCAGCACCGCGCCGGTCTGCGAAGTGTTTCCCGCTGCCAGCACGCTGTACAAGCCCTGCCCTGCCGGCGACACCAGCAATTGCCATTCGACCAGGTTGGCATCGCTGGCGGTGCCGACGATTTCGATGGCCGAGCGGATCTCGGTGCCGGTGGCGGGGCTGAGGATGGCAACCACCGGCGGCGTGGTGTCGGCCGCGCTGCGGACACCGTAGGCGCTGGAGCGGGTGATGGTGCCGGAGTTATCGGTGGCGGTGGCGACAATCAGGTGCGGACCGGCGGCGCCGGCGATGAGGTGCGCCTGGCCCGAGGCATCGAGCGCAACCGCCTGTCCATCGACGGTGAGCGTATTGGTGACGCTGCCGACACCACCAATATTGGCGAGGGTGACGGTGACGGCGTCGCCGCTGCCGACGTAGCGCGGGGTGACGACCAGAGTCAGATCGCGCGGCAGCACATCGGTAACGGTGAGGGTGTAGCGCTGATCGACGTTGCTGTGGCCGTCGTTGGCGCGCACGACGATCGAATAGGTGCCGTTGACGGGCGAGATCCAGGTGACCAGGCCCGCCGAGGTGACCGACATCCCTGGGGGCGGGCCGATCAACTGGAAGCCGACCGGATCGTTTTCCGGATCGGTGACGGTGGCTAAGTAGCGATAGAGCTGGCCGCTGGCGGCAGCGGTCACGGGGTTGCTGGTGAAGACGGGCGGATTGTTGACCAGCACCGCACCATTGAGGGTGGTGATGCCGTTGGCGGCGAGCGACAGGCCGAGCCCGCCGTAGCCGTTGCCGAGCTGGCCGACCAAGGTCGGCTGCACTGCCTGTAACCATTCGGTCGCGGTGAAAGCGCCGGCGCCGGCGAAGCTCGCCCAGGGCACCGCGCGATAGTCGCCCAGCAAGGCGCTGAACGAAGCGTAGGCGCCGATCGCCTGGCCGAAAATGTTGCTGAGGCCGCTGCCGACCGGGCCGCCGTTGCCGGCCGCGATCGCCTGTCCGCCAAGCGCGAGCGGAGACCAGCCGCCGTTGGGGTACAGGACGGCGGTGACCTGCCCGCGCACTTCGTAATTGCCGGAGCCACTGGTCGTGTCTTCGACCACGTAGCCGGTGCCGGTCCAGGCGCCGAGGCTGAGATCGTTCTGGTGCACCAGGCCCTGCTTGCCGGCGCGGGTACCGTTGTCGAGCTGCTGCTTCACATCGGCGCTGGCGCCCAGCTGCGGTTGCACCGCGCTGAAATTGGCGGCAGTGACGACGAACAGTTTCTGCCCGGCATCGTTGGCGCGCGACAGCGTCTTGAGCGCCGAGGCGCCCTCGCCCGCGTGCTGGCTGTCGGTGAACAGGGTTTCCAGGATCAGGTGGCCGAACACCGAGGCGCGTTCGCCGACGGCGCGCTGGAAATCGTGCGGCGCGCTGGTGCTGCCGGATTGCGAGACCGCGATCTGGCTGTAGCTATCCACGTCGAGGGCCACACCGGAGAAACGCACGCTCTGCGGGGCGCCCGCGGAAAAAGTGGTCTCGCTGCTGATCTGCGCACGCACTACTGACGGCAATACCGCGGTCGCGACGCCGAAGGCCTTGGCGCTGAGGCGTGCGTTCGATTCGATGGTGGCGGCGTAGGCGAGTGCGGCGTAGTAGAGGGGTTCGGTGGTGACGTCCTCGGTTCCCAGGCCGGCGAATTGCTGGCCGTCGAGTTTCAGTTTGGTGGCGCTGAGACGATCGCGGCTGGCGGCAAGTTGCAAGGCGCTGACGCCTTGCGGTGCGACCACCACGGCGATGGTTTCGCCGGCGGTGGGCGCGTGCGGCGCGGCTTCCTGCCAGAGACCGGTGGAAGGATCGAACAGCGAGGTCGCGGCGACGAGGCCGGTGCCCATGATGAAACTGCCGCCCTCGACCACCAGCGCGCCGTCGATTTTGAGTTGCGCTTTCAGACGGTAGTTGAAGCCGAGCAGGGTCGCGGGCAGCGGGTTGGTGGTGAGTGCGGCGTTGAGGGCCGTCGCATCGGCGCTGGTGGCCGGTGCGAAGCTGAGTGAGACACGCTTGCCGCCCAGCGAGGGCAGCGCGCTCTCGTTGAACACGATGGAGACGTTTTGCACGTGGTCGCTGTCGTTCGCGTAGAGCGCATAGCGGAATTTCCAGCGCAGCGTATCGGGTAGCGCCGCGTAGCGGGCCGATTGCAGCACGATCTTGTAGGGCAGCGTGCCGGTGAGGATGGGGTGATTCTCGGCGGTGATCGACACGGTGCCGAGCACGTCGCCGACGGTGGCGTTGGGTTTTTGCGCAGCAATGAAGGTGGCGACGGCGTTCTGGTAGGCGGCGTACGAAGTCGTAGCTGCGGCGCGGTTGAAGCTGCCGGCGCTGCCTTCGCTGGCGTTGAGCGTGGCGCCCTGCTGCAGTTGCGAGACGAAGGAATGGGTATCGAGGGTCACACCGCCTTGCAGGTTGAGGCCGGCGGCGAACACCGATTGCTTGAACGACGGATCGACCGGCACCCACAGCGACGCGCTGCGGTTGATGGCGGCGCGCGAGGGCGTGTAATCGACGAACACTTCGACCCAGACGTGCTCTACGCGGATCGCGGTGATGGTGGAACCGGAGACCACCGAGGTGGACGGCACGCCGCCTTGCGAGAGCAAGGTCAGTGCCGCGGCGGGGGTGGCGACGCCGCCGACCCAGTTGGCCGCCATGGCGCCGGGAATTTCGACGGTGCCGTAGGCGTACCGGGCGGGGATGCCGGCCGCGCGATAGAGCGCGATCAGCAGGCTGGCGCCATCGATGGCGTTGGCGCGGCGGGTTTGCAGCACCATGTCGGCGCCCTGCATCGAGCCGTAGGTGGGCGCGAATTCGATGTTGTTGCGCACCCAGTTGTAGATCAGCACAGGGTTATTGTTGAGCGAGCTGGCCAAGCTGCGGATCGCGGCGGTGAGGACGATATCCGGTGTTTCGGCGAGGTCGGCGGCGGTGGGAGCGGCGGGTGCCGACTGCGTGATGGCGGCGAGCGGACTGGCGGCGGCGCGCAAGGTGACGGCCGCAGCGCCGGACCCGGTGCTGCCCGACAGGAAGCGATTCATCTCGGCTTGCGTCGTGTACGGCGCGCGCACCTGGCGTTCGCGCAGGCTGAACTTGGCCGGAAACGTTGGACGCGCGGCAGCCGATGCGTTGGCCGTAGGCGTGGCAGCGAGGACCGGCGTAATGCCCGGCACCGTCAGCGCGGCGAGCAGCGCGCCGCCGAGGATGGTTTTGAAAATGTTTTTGCTCATGCTGACAGTCCTGGGTTCGATTCGTTGTTGCCGAAGAATGGCTTGTGTGTTCACGGTGCGCGGCCTAAAAGCCCATGGGCAAAGCGCCCTGGAACGTCCCCGTGCAGCGATAGCTGCCGGTGGACGAGAGGCTGTTGACGATCACCTGCCCGTCGATCGCCGAGTTGCTATGGCTGAGTGACGCGCGCGGGGCGAGGACGGTGCCGCCGATGCCGAAGCCGGAGACGGTGAGGCCGGTCATCTGCGGGAAGTTGAAGAATACATGGCTCGCGTAGCTGCTGCCCGACAGCGCTTGGCCGTTCCAGTTGGCCTGGCCGTTGCTGGCGGTGGCGGCTGCGGTGCCGGTGACGTTGACCAGCACGCTGGCGGTGTTGGGGTAATTGAAGTTGAGCGTGCGCGCCAGCGTGAGCTGGCTGCCGGTGAGCGTGCAGACGTTGAACACCGGGTCGCTGCCCGCGCAGGTAAATGCGCCCCCTGCCCCGGCCGTCACCGCTGCGCCGGTGAGGCTCGCCAGGCGGTCGGTGAAGGTGAGGTACTGGGTTTTCATCGCGACCCAGTCTTCGACGACGGTGGCGGTCTGCAGGCTGGCGCGGCCCACGCTCTGGCTCACCGATGCGGAGCCTGCGACCTTGATGACGCCGCTGCCGTTCTGGCCGACGCTGCCGTTACCGAAGCTCAAGCTGCCACCGACGATGAGGCGCGCCGCATCGCCATGCAGATTGGCCGCCACACCCCAGGAACTGAGGCTGGCCGCACCACCGACACCGAGCGAGCCGTCGCTTTGCCCGTTGCTGAAGCTCGCACTGCCGAAGACGGTGACGTTGTAATTGGCGGGCAGGCCGGCGGTAGAGACCGCGCAACTGGATCCGGCGCGGCACCACTTGCGGCCGGCTTCCTGCAGGAGCTTGTCGATGGAAAGCTCGTTGGCTGTGGTGCTCACGCTGCCGATCTTGGCGAGCTCGGTGACTGCCGCGACGTAGCTGGTCACTGCGTCTTCGTACAAGCCGGCGGTAACTTTGCTGTTGGCGGTTTGCACATCGCTCACCGCGGCATTGCGGGCGTTGTTATCCGCGTTGCCGCTGGTCGCCAAGCCTTGCAGTGCTGCGACCGTTTGCGCGGCGCCCTGGTCGGCGCCGGCCACGGTGATGGTCACGTTGTTGCCAATGAGCGGCGTGCTGGTGGCGCCGTTGATCAGGTTCACCTGGTAGCCGATGGTGTAGCTGCCACTCACGCTGGGTGCGCGTACTGCCCAGTCGATGAACTGGCTGCCGTTGGCGGGCACGATGAGGTGCCAGGTGTAGACCACGCTCGAGGCGTTGGTGACGGTGCTGGCGGGCGCCGGCACCAGTGGCGGCTGCGCTACCAGCGCCAGCGGCACAGTGGCGATCACGTCCACGGTCTGTGCGCTGTTGGCGGGATTGGTGACCTTGGTATCGAGCGGCACGTAGGCGTCGCCGATCACGCTCGCCGGCACCGCCGGCAGTACGGCAGTGAGCGACTGGTTGACGAGAGCCGCCAGCAAGGTGGAACCGCTTTGCGCTTGCAGGGTGGCGACCAGGTCGAACAGGTACACCAGCCCCCGCCCTTGCCCGTAGCTGTTGAGCACGATGGCGGCGTTGCCGTTGGCGCTGTCGAAGGTCGCCAGGATACCGCCGGTGGTCAGCTTGGTTTTGTTGACCTTGTCGCCGGCAAAGGCGAACGAGCCGGACGGCAGCAGATTGCTGGAGAGCAATACGGTGGTCGCCTGCGGAAGGTTGCCGTTGAGGGCAATGCCGAGAATCGGGTCGAGGGTGCCATTGCGGCTGTCGTGCGCACCGTCGACGATCAGGCTGTCGCCGCGGAACACGGCTTCGGCGATTTCCTGTGGCAGGTTGTTCTTCAGCTTCAGCGCACCGCCGGCGATCCAGTAGGTGTTGTAGTAACCGCAGCGCAAATCGCTCTGGAAGCTGTCGGTGTCGGTGTCGATCCTGAAATCGATGCCGAGGCCGCTGAGATACGCGGTGAGGAAGGTCTTCTTCTGGTCCAGGCAGGCCGGGTCGGCGTTGCCCTGGCTGTTCTCGCAGGAGAGCAGCACCAGCAGGCGCGTGTCGCGGGTAATCTCGTTGAGTACGGTCGGCAATTGCGATCCCACGGTGGTTACCGCGAACGGACTGCTGACGGTGGAGATGGTCAGGATCGCGGTGGTGGTGGCGCCGTTGCGGGCGCTCGCGGGGGGGCGGACGGCGACGTGGTCGTGGGGGTTGGTATTGCCCGCCACTGTTGTAAAGGCGCCACCGTTGATGCTGTAGCTGCCGCCGGTGATGCTGATCGGCACCGCCACGGTGATGCCGGTGATGGTGACGGTGTTGGACGTGACCACGGCATTCAGCGCGGCGTTGGTCTGGGCTACGAAGGTGAAGGCGTTGGGCGTGGTGACGGCCGCGGTGGTGGTGACATCGAAGCCGGCCGAGACCGTACCTACGGTAAGAGTAGCGGTGGTCTTGGCGCCGCCGGTGGCGGACGAGGTCTGGCGCACGCTCAAGGTATCGCCCGCATGCACGGTGCCCGCAGCCGAGGTGTACGCGCCGCCATTGAGGCTGTAGCTGCCGCCCGCGACCGTGACGGCCACACCGGTATTGATGCCGGTGATGGTGACGGAGTTGGACGTCGCCACGGTACTGAGTGCCACGTTGGTTTGCGCCGTGAAGCTGAACGGGTCCGGCGTGGTGACCGCCGCCAGAGTGGTGACGTCGAAGCCCGCGGCCACGCCGCCGATGGTGACGGTGGCGGTGGTCTTGGTGCTGAACGATGCCGATGCCGTCTGGCGCACATTCACCATATCGTTCGGGTTCACCGTGCCGGCCGCGCTGGTGTAAGCACCGCCGTTGAGGCTGTAGCTGCCGCCGCTGACGCTGATCGGCACGCCGGTGTTGATGCCGGTGATGGTGACGGTGTTGGACGTCGCGACCGCACCGACGGCGACATTGGTCTGCGCCGTGAAGCTGAACGGATTGGGCGCGGTGATCGCGGCCAGGGTGGTGGCATCGAAGCCGGCGGACACCGTGCTGATGGTAAGCGTCGCGGTGGTCTTGGTGCTGAACGACGCGGACGCGGTCTGGCGGACCACGATGGTATCGCCAAGGCTCACGTTACCCGCGGCGCTGGTGAAGGCTCCACCGTTGATGCTGTAGGTACCGCCCGTGACGCTGATCGGTACCGAGGTGTTGATCGCTCCTACGGTAATGGCGTTCGACGTTTGCACCGAGCTCAGCGCCACATTGGTAACGGCAGTGAAACTGAACGGGCTGGGCGTGGTGATGGCCGCGAGCGTAGTCGCATCGAAGCCGGCCGAGACGGTACTGATCGTGAGCGTCGCAGTTGTCTTGGTGCTGAAGCTTGCCGAGGCCGTCTGGCGGACGGCGACGGTATCGCCGAAGTTGACGTTGCCAGGCGCGCTGGTGAAGGCGCCACCGTTGATGCTGTAGCTGCCGCCGACAATCGAGATCGGCACCGAGGTGTTGATCGCTCCGACGGTGATGGCGTTCGACGTTTGCACCGAGTTCAAAGCGACGTTGGTGACCGCAGTGAAGGCGAACGGGCTGGGCGTGGTGATGGCGGCCAGGGTGGTTGCATCGAAGCCCGCCGAGACCGTGCTGATGGTGAGGACCGCAGTCGTCTTGGTGCTGAAGCTCGCCGAGGCAGACTGGCGGACAACCACGGTATCGCCGAAGTTGACGTTGCCCAGCGCGTTGGTGAACGCACCGCCGTTGATGCTGTAGCTACCACCGACAATCGAGATCGGCACCGAGGTGTTGATCGCTCCGACTGTGATGGCGTTGGAGGTTTGCACCGAGTTCAACGCCACGTTGGTGACGGCGGTGAAGCCAAACGGGCTGGGCGTCGTAATCGCCGCCAGTGTCGTTGCATCGAATCCGGCCGAAACGGTGCCGATGGTCAGCACGGCGGTGGTCTTGGTGCTGAATTGCGCGGACGCGGTCTGTTGCACGCTGACGGTGTCGCCCGGGCTGATGGCTCCCGGCGCGCTGGTGAAGGTGCCGCCGTTGATGCTGTAAGCGCCGCCGCCGACGGAAATCGGCACGGCGATGTCGATGCCGGTGACGGTGATCGGTCCGGCCGTCTGCACCGAGTTGAGCGCGACGTTGGTGGCCGGCGCGAACGCGAAGGCATCCGGCACGATGCGCGCGGCGACCGTCGTGATGTCGAAGCTCGCCGAGACGTTGCTGACGCTGAGCACGGCCGAGCTGAGCGTGCCGTATTGCGAGGACGAGGTCTGCTGCACGCTGATGCTGGCGCCGGCGCTGACGGTGCCGGGTGCTGCCGTGTAGGCGCCGCCGTTGACGCTGTAAGCGCCGCCCACGATGCTGACCGGCACCGGCACGTTGATGCCGGTGACGGTGATGGCAGCGCTCGTTTGCAGAGTATTGATCGGTGCATTGGCAAGCGCCGCGAAGCCGAACGGATCGGGCGTGGTGATGGCGGCCACCGTGGTGACGCCGAAGGTGGCCGAGACGCCGCCCACCGTGAGGATGGCGGTGGTGAGCGTGGACGGCTGCGCCGAGGCCTGCAACTGAACCACCACGCTGTCGCCGGGGTTGATCACACCGGCTGCGCCGGTGAACGGTCCGCCATTGATGGCGTACTGACCGCCGGCAATAGTGACGGGCACGCCGATATCGATGCCGGTGATGGCAACGGCATTGCTTTGCACCGTGGCGCCGAAGGCGGCATTGGCAAGAGCCGTGAAGCTGAAGGCGTCGGGCGTGACCCGGGCGGCGAGGGTAGTGACGTCAAAGGGTGCTGTGAAGACACCGACCGTGAGCACGGCGGTGGTCTTGGTGCCGTAGTTCATCGCCGAGGTCTGGCGCACGGCGACCAGGTCGCCGCTGTTGACCACACCCGGCGCGCCGGTGAAGGCGCCGCCGTTGATGCTGTATTCGCCGCCGGTGATGGAAATGCCGTCGGGCGCGACCAGGCCATTGATGGCGACGGTATTGGAAACCAGCAAGGTCGAACGCGGTGCGTTGGTGACGGCGTTGAAGCTGAAGCTGGTGGCGGCACCGACAACGATGATGTCCTGGCCGAGCAGGATGGCGTTGGCGCCGGCTTGTGCGCTGAAGGCGAGCAGGTAGGTGCCGGCCGTCAGCGTGGAAGGAACGGTCCACGCTTGCGCATACGACTGCTGGCCGCCGACCGGCAAGCTGATCGCGACCGGGAATTGCTGGACGACGGTGCCGTCCAGCGGATTGACGACGCTGATGCTGCCGGCCAGGTTGATGGCGGAGTTACCGTTGTTGGTGGCACTGGCGTTGAGCGTGAGCGCATCGCCGAGATCGACGCGCCACGGAGTCGCGGACACGCTGCCGCGCAGGCCGACGCCGGTGTCGGCGCTGGATTGCACGATGAAGGTGGCCTGCGTGGTGGCGACTACCGTGGACGTCGCGTCCAGCACTTGCAGGGTCGCGGTATAGGTGCCGGCTCCGGCAGTGGCGAGCGGGACGTTGTAGGCGAGATCCTTCATTGCGCCCGGCACCAGCTGCGGCAGTGCCGCGCTATTGGTCCAGAACACGCTGTTGTCGGGGGCCAGGACGGTGGTCCTGGCGGTGAGGCCGCTGAGGATCTGGTTGACGTAGCGATTCTGGATGCGATCGCTGAGCGATACCGTATCGAACGGCGGATAGATCAATTTGTTGGTGGTGACGCGCGTATCGACCGGCGCGCCGGCGGCAGCGATGATGGCAAACGGCGCAAACGCGGTGGCGTAGGGGCGACCGTCGCTGCCGATCAACTCGACCTTGACGCGGTAATTGCCGACATAGGTGGTGCCGGTGTTCCAGGTGGCGGTGACGGTCGCGGTGCCGGTGGCATTGACCACCACCGGGGCGATGCCGGTGAGTGTGGCGACGCTGGTCGCGCCATCGGCACTTTCGACGGTGAATCGCGTGGTGGCGGTGGCGGCAAAGCTGCCGGCGTTGACGATGGCGGCCGAGGCGAATACGTTGGCGTTGGCGCCATAGCTGGGCTGGTCGGTGGCAGCGGCGACCGACAGCGAGCCCGGCAGCGCCGACATCGCAAAGGTGACCTTGTTGTTGGTGCGGTCGAAGTCCTGCGTCGCGGTGACCCCTGCCCCATTGTCGTCGGCGACGATGATGAGCTGGCTGACGCCGGCTAGGGAACCGGACACCGAGATCGACACGTCCTCGTAATCGCCGGGTACCAGTAGCTTGGTGGTCTGGCCGACCGCGATCAGCGTACCGACCGCGTTCTTGTAAAAGGCAATCTTGATACCGGGGTCGAGCGGATAGCCGCCGGCATTGCCGACGCGCACCGTGAGCGTGGACGGCGAGAGTCCGCCGCGGTCCTGGATCTGCACATAGGATGCGGAAACGTCGGGCACGGCCGAGCCTGCGTAGGAAGGCTGCAGGTTGGTGCGGTAGGTATTCGTGACCTGCCAGCTATTGGCTTCGTGGCGCGGGATGCTGCCGTCGTCGTTGACGTTGGTGACGCGGTAGTTGAATTCGTTCCAGATCTTGCGGGTGCGCACCCAGGCGTTGTTCTGGTCCTGGAATACTCGCAGGCCCGGGTTCTTGTTGTTCTGCACGACGAGAATATCGGCGTGACCGTCGCCGTCGACGTCGACGACGACGGGATATTCGGACGCGGTGGCCGATTGGTTGGGAATACTGAAAACCGTGTTGCCGGTGGCGCCGTCGTAGACGCGCAGGTTCTGCTCGTCGAAGTAGACGATCTCGGGGTGGCCGTCGCCGTCGAAATCGAAGGCGGTGGAGCCGGTGCCGGCGGAGCCGTCGTTGATCGTCGAGTTCCAGAGCAGGCTGCCGTCGGCGTTATAGACGCTGTACTTGTTGACGCCGGACACGCCGATGTCGGGAACGCCGTCGCCGTCGAAATCGGCGATGACCGGCAGGCCGTAGCCCTGGCTATTGAAGGCGACAGGGCCCCACAGGATGGTGCCGTTGAAGTCGATCAGATACAGGAATCCGGGCGCCACGCAGGCCAGTTGCGGCTTGCCGTTGCCGAAGAAGCTGCCGACCGCGTAGCGGCAGTTTTGCGGAATGGCGGTGTTCTGCCAATAGAGCGAGCCATCCGCGTGGACCGCCGTGTTGCCGACGATGATTTCGGGTTTGCCGTCGCCATCCAGGTCGGCCACGATGGGCGCAATGAGGTTGGCGCCTTGCGCGGTCTCGGACGCGGCGTTGAAATGCAGGCGCAGCGTGCCGTCGTTATTGAGGATGTAGTTGCGCGCCAGGATCGAGGGATGGCCGTTGCCGTCGAGGTCGGCGATGACGATCGGACCCGCCGCCAATCTGGGCGGGAAGGCGCTGGTCCACTTGAGGGTGCCGTTGCCGTTGAGGGCAGCCGAGCCGCCCCCGGCCAGAAGGAAGACCACGTCGGGTTTGCCGTCGCCGTCGATATCGCCGATCGCGGGGTGCGATTCGGACGAGGTGAACAGCGCCGACGAATTGGCGTTCCATAATTCGTGGCCGTCTTTGCCGGACAACGCACGGATGATGCCGCTGGAATTGTCGATACCGAGCGCATCAACCATGATGACAGTAGGAATATCCTTGTCGTCGACCTTGCCATCGCCGTTGGTGTCGACCAGCGGCCCCACCATGGGGGTCGCAATCGAGCCAAACGAATGAAACGGGTCCCCGTTCCATTGCCACTTGAGTACCGGCGCGAACGCTGCCTTATTGGGAATGACAGTGGCGGCACTGGCGGTCGATTTGATGTTGTTGCCCTCGTTGCGCTCGAGGATGTTGTCCGCACTGTCCACCCACACCGAGATCGGCGCATCGCGGAACGGCAGCAGCCCCTGCACCGGTATCGACACGGCGGTGGTGACACCGGCGCCGATGCCGCCGGTCAACACGGTCTTGCCCAGCACCGTGTCGGTGCCGGCAGTGAAGATGCCGTCGCGGTTGGCGTCGTAAAACGCGAGCAGTTGGACGTTGGCCGTCACCGGGGTGAAGCCGATATTGGCGACGTTGGCCGTGACCGTGCCGCTCAACACCAGCGACTGCGGGTCGGTGTTTGCGCCGCTGCGGCTCACCGAGGCGAGGGTGAGATCGGGCAGCAGCGAGGTGGTCTTGTTGCTTCTCAAGCGGATCTGGCCGATGTCCGATTGCGATACCAGCGGCGTAAAGGTCTGGAGGGCGAGGCCGTTGTAGCCGGCGAGCGAAAAGGTGATGTTGACGGTGCCGGAATAGCGGCCGAAGAATGAGAAGCGGCCGTCGGCGCCGGTGGTCACCGTGGTGAGGAAATTGCTGGCCGCAGCCACCACGGTCACGCCGGCAAGCGGCGCGTTGGTGGCGGCATCAAGCACGATGCCGGTGGCGCCGGTATTATTGGAAGCGGTGGTCGAGGTGCCGGCGGCGAACATGCGCGGCGAGAACAGGACGCCGCCAGTGCTCATCGTGATGGTCACGTTGACTGTATCGAAATTGGTGAGCGACGCGCTCAGGGTGGTCAAGCCGCCCTGGGTGACCTTGAGGCTGTAGTTGCCGCTGGCGTCGGTAGTGGTGCGGAAGGTGCCGCTGAAGGCGGTAACGGCGACACCCGCCAGCGGCAGGCCGGTGGCGTTGGCGACGATATGGCCGCTGACGATGGTGGTGGTGGCGCCATTGCCGGCGCTGGGAACCAGGGTGAACGGCAAGGAAAGCACTCTCGGTGCGAAAGTGGCCAAGGTGGTCACCACTTGAGCGGTCAGATAGCTGTTGGCGACGACCTTCACGGTAATCGAGGAAACACCGGTGCCGACAGGAACGTTGGTGATTTCGTAGTTGCCGCCGGCATCGGTCAATGCAGACAGTGTTTGGCCGACGATCGACACGGTTGCGCCCGCTACCGGCACGCTCGTAACCGCATCGGTCACCGTGCCGGCGATCGTGACTGCGTTGCCACCCTGGAGCTTGTCCATGGTGATGTTGCCGAGATTGAGCGTCTGCCCGGCGGTGATGTCGATGGCGGTGCCGATGGAGCTGTAGCCGGCGAGGGAAATCAGCAGCCCGTAATTGCCGGGAGCGAGATTGCCGAAGGAGAATTGTCCGCCGGCCGCCGTGGTGGTGGTCGAGGTGGTGGCGCTGACCAGGGTGACGATGACGCCGGGCAGCGGCAGGCCGAGCTGCTGGTCCTTGATGACGCCAGTGACGGCGCCGAGGGTTGGATTGCTGGGGGCGACCGCAGTCAGCGCATAGGCGCGCAACGCGAGGGCTGTGATATACGGGTCGCCGGAGCCCCAGCTGCCGTCGACGGCCTGGCTGTTGGCGAAGAAATTGGCGAGCGTGGTGGCGATCGGTTGTGCCGGTTGCCAATCGTGGATGGCGAGATAAACAAGGCTGGTGAGATCGACGCTGCCCCAGGAGCCGTTGGCGATCTGCTGGCTGACGAGATAATTGTTGGCGAGCGTGATCGGGTTGCTGAGCGTGTTCTGCGCCGACAGGCTGTTCATCGCCAGCAAGGCGATGGCGGTGACGTAGGTCGAAGGCTGGTCGTAGATGCCGAACGAGCCGTCGCTGCCCTGCGCCGATTGCAGGTAGGTCAATGCGCTGCCGGTGGCGGTGCCGGTGGTATTGCCGGTAGCGGCCAACGCGCGTAGCGCCCAGGCGGTATCGAGGGCATTGCTTTGCGAGCCGGCATAGGCGCCGAAGCCGCCGTCGCTGTTCTGGGTAGCGAGCAATTGGGTGAGGAACGCCGAGGCGTCGCGGCCGGCCAGGCTGTAGGTCACGATCTTGCGTGCGGTGTATTCGTTGTTGTTATCCACTTCCGCGCCGATCGCATCGACCTCGGCTACCGTGGAGGTGCCAAGCTGCTTGAGCGTCAGGTAGGTTTCAACGCGTGCCTGGTGCGCAGTGGCGATAGCACTCGCCTCGCCCGTGACGCTGCCGTCGGCAGCGATCTTGCCTTGCAACCAATTCAATCCGCTGGTGACTTTCGGCAACTGCTGCGCGCCGGCGCCGAAGGACAGGAGAGTGGCTGCAAACAAAGTGCAGGCAATAAGAGGCTTACACAGGCGCATAGCGTCGGTCCGGGAAATGGGGTGCGGAAAAGGCTTGGGGAAAGTAGTGGCGAGAAACAGTCTAGCGACGGCAAACAGCCGGAAAACGGGAGCAAGTCAGGTCGTGCCGGGAAGGCAAACAGAACAACATGGAATCTCCCTATCAGTCAGTGCGCGTAATACAGCAATATTCTATTTTTTGCCGATGCCCGCTTATCTTGCGGCTTTTCGGCGATCGCGATTTTAGCAATTCCGCAAGGATGAAAGTGTGAAGTAGTTCACACAAACCGCGAATTACCTAAAAAATCCTGAGGACAGTCGTAAGCCTGCGGTAGGCACACACCACCCCCAAGTTTGCGGAAGTTAGCACGGGCAGGAGCCTGCTGTCCCCACCCGAACAGGTGGGAAATCAATCAAAATCCGCTATCGGCCTATGGGGCCGGAATATGGGTGAGTCCCCATTGACTCGCTCGCCCCCGCGAAAAACTGGCGGAGGCGGTGAGATTCGGTCACGTCCCGCGACCCCGGCACGCGGTGCCTTCGGCACATCGCGATGCCATTCGAATCTCACCCGCGAGCCAAACTGTTGGCTCGCTCGCCTCCGCGAAAAACTGGCGGAGGCGGTGAGATTCGAACTCACGGACGACTTGCGCCGTCGCCGGTTTTCAAGACCGGTGCCTTAAACCGCTCGGCCACACCTCCACTGGGAGGCGATTTTATCATTGGGCCCGATATTCAGCCTATACGGCTTGCAACGCATTGGCTGCCGGGCGCGACGGGCAAGAAAAAATCCCGAAGCCAACCAATTGCAGTCGGACTTCGGGATGGATCGGCGCAGCATACCGGCTCTGGGGCCGGATCCTGTCAGCGAAAGCGGAAGATGTACGTAACGCCAATGACATCCACACGGTAATTCGGCGAAGCGATGCCGGGTCCAAGGTAGCCCTGCACGGCCAGCACCCCCAGTTGCGAATTCGTATAGGCATCGTACGCCCAGTCGGAGGACTTCAGCCGGCGGTTCATATAGCTGACCCGCACCGCCGACCACTTGTCGAGACTATAGGTGCCCGCCAGGCGAATATCGGTCATCTCGCTGCTGACGTCCGGGAACGACTGCGCGGGAATATAGACGTTACCGGTCGGTGAATTGGGAATGCCGTTGTTGTAGTACGTTCCACCGGTGACGCTGATGGGCGTCTTCGCGCGCGAGTAGGCCAGGTCCCCTTGCAGATCGAGTTTGCCGGCCAGCAGCCCCTTGTACTTGAAACCGAAACCGACCGTGGTGATCTTGTCCGCCTGCTCCTGCGTCCACTGCCGGCAAGAGTCGGTGAAGTAGTCGGCAGGCAGGGTGTTGGCCACGTTGGTATAGGCCGCGCAGGGTGGGCCGGACGTGTGCGGCACCAGCGTGGTCGTGGTCAGGCCGCGGGCGATGGCGAGGCTTTCCAGCCGATTCTTCATGTCTTCGTAGGTGAGGAACCCGTTGACCGACAAAGCGTCACTGGCGATAACGCTGCCGTCCACACTGAACACCCAGCTCTCTGATTTTTTCAGCCCAAACGGCGAGTTGGCATAGTTATCCTTGTTGTAGTCCAGGCCCGCCTGGATCGACGCTTTTTCGCCGGCATCGAAGTTGAGCGAGCTGCGCAGCTTGTCCCGATTGCGATCGGCGAGGAAAAACTGCTCGAAGCCGGTGAGGAGCGGGTCCGCCGCCGGCAACGGCGCCAGCGGGCTGGTAGGCCGCGGATTGCCTTCCTCGTAATCCGAAACCCTGCGTTCGGAATAAGCATATGAAACGCGCCCGGTCAGGCTGTCGCCGAGCGTGCTGCGAAATTCCAGCCGCACGATGTTCTCGTGTGTCTTGTCGGCGCGAAACGGCGTTTCGTCGCCTCTTGCGGTGCGCCGTATTTCCTGGCGCTCAAACTCCGCGCGCACTGCCTTACCGTAACCCAGCGAATAATCGCCATCGAGGTTGAACTGCTGCAATCTGCGGTTGAGCGGCTCGTTGGTGAATTGCGTGGAGGCACCTGGCGAATCGCCCCCGGTTGTCAAGAAATTGCGTATCGGTGTCTTGTTATCCCGATCCTCATATTTGTACGAGGCGTTGACGTTCAGCTTCGGCAGCAGGCGGGAAGAGATTTTTGCCTGAAAGTAGGTGTTGATGACCTTGGCGTCGGCGGAATTGGCGGGCAAGACCCAGGTGGAACCGGTCGGGGCAGCGACAAAGGTCTCGTTTTGCGTGAGCCTCGCCGTCGATCCCGTGACAACGAGTCTGGTCGAAGGGCTGAATTTGTAGCCGCCGCTCAGGTTGAACTGCTGCATTTCATTGTCGGGCGGGCTGCCCAGCCTGGCGAGATTGTTGATCACGGCGTTGTTTGCGCCGGCGCTTTCCACGGTCCAGAGGTTGATATCGTTCTTGAAGAACGAGCCGTAGTAGCCGAGGCTGAAATGCCCCTTGTCACCCTTGAACGCCAGCACGGCTTCGAACTGGTTGGTGGTACTCGACAGCGGCTCCGGCAGAATGGAACTCACGCCGGAGAACCGGCCCATATTGACGCCGGTCAGTTTGGTACCGGTGCGGTCTTCCTGCTTGGCGGAGAGCCTCAAGTCCCATTGCGAATTGAGGACGATGCTGGCGCCAATCCCGGTTTTCTTGCGCTCGCTGCCGACGGCGAAATCGCGCATCAGGCTGGGGATGAGATAGCCCGGCCCGTCGCCGGTAGAGGTCGACGTGGCATTCGGCGACTGGATGTTGTTCCAGTTGGCCAGGATGCCGCCGGCGCTATTGGTTACCGATAACCTGGTAGCGGCCGCCGGGTAGGCCGAGGGCAACGCCAGCGTGGTGGTCCCCGCGCCCTGCCACAGCGTCTTGTAAGTATCGGAGTAATTTCGCTTGAACTCGTCGTAGCTGAAGTTGACGCGCCACAAGCCCTGGACACCGGCATCCCCGAGCGCGCTCCGATTGTCGGTTCCGAGATCCTTGCCGATGATGCGCCAGCGATAGGCGCTGCCGTCATCGCCTGGGCCGTAAATCTGAAAATTGCCCAAGGTGTATGTACCGCTTTTGTTGAGTGCGTTGTACTCGCCGAACTTCGCGGAACTCTTGCTGACATTGCCGACGCCGATTTCGGCTTGGCTCGCCCGTTGCGCCAAGTCCCGGACTGCGTCCTCATCCGAATCGGCGCCATGGGCCTGCGAGGCGCAAATGAGAGCGATGGCGGCGCCGATCAGAGTAAGCGCCGGTGCGCGAACCTTGCGTTGGCTGGAAAGGGTGTTCATGTGCGTTCTCCTTGACTCGGTCTGTCGTTCAGCGCAGGAAGCGGTTCCCCGCGGGATGATTGGAGCCGTGAACCTGTGAATGACAATTGACGCAGCCACGGTACGCGAGCTGCGCGGGCGGATTGTTCTGGGTGATCTTTGCCCCGGTCAATGGATTGATCCGGCCGAGTTGCGTCGTGCCGGAAACGCCGCCGGTAGCGTTGACATTGGCGGCGGCACCGCCGGGAAGACTGGCCGCGCTGTACACATTGCCCGGATGCGGCGCTCCATCACCATGACATTCCTGGCACAGCCACGGCGTACGCGCCCTGAGCAATGGAGGATTGGTGGAGCCGTGCGGCGTATGGCAGTTCATGCAATCGTCGCTGGCCGAAGGATGCTCCCAAAGAAACGGGCCGCGTTTTTCGGCATGGCAAGTGAAGCAGGTTTCGTTGACCGAATTCTTCACCAGCAGTTTGGGACCGGTCGAACCGTGCGGATTGTGGCAGTCCGAACAGCCGACTTTGCCGGCGGCGATAGGATGGGTCGAGACGCGATGCGTCTGTCCACGCTCGGTCTTGTGGCACGAAAAACACACCTCCGGCTGCGAAGCTTTTGCCAGGACCCTGTCGTGTGGCGTGTGCACGGCGTGGCAACTGCTGCAGGGCACATCGGTAGTCTCGTGCCGGCTGCCTGCCCAATGCGTGCGATTGCCGGCTTCGTGACAGGAGAGGCAGGCGCCGTTGATGGCGGCCGTCTGAGATTTGGAAGTCCCCTTGAACACCACGTCGGGGTGCGGACGCTCCTTGGCGCCATCCGGCTTGTTGATGTGCTTGTCGCTTTCGCCGTGGCAACTGGTGCAGGTAGGAGTACGGCCGTCGGCCTTGACGCCGTGGCGGGTCTGGCCGATCGCCAGCACCGGGTAATCGTCACCGGCATCGTGGCACTTGGTGCATTTGGCGTCGCCGCGCAGCACCAGGTCGGCCTTGACGACGGCCGGCTTGACAGCGGCCTCTTCGGCGCCCGCCATCGGCAGGTACAACAGGACAGCGGCGAGTAGCGCGACGATCATGCGCAACAATTGAGAGTTGATTCGATTCGTCTTCATTCTCGTTCCTCTCTTTGAAGCAAAAACCGGTTGCACAACGCGCACCGGTTAAAAATTAGTCAAGCTTCATCTCCCCGGGCCCCGGACCCGACGGTTCCTTGTGGGCGATGCCGAAGTGGCAATCGATGCAGGTCTTGCCCTCCGCCTTGCCCTTGGCGTGGCGCGCCTTGGCCTTGTCCGATTGCAATTCCGAATTCATCCTTTCCGCGTGATGGCAGTTGCGGCATTCGAGCGAATCGGTTTTTTTCATGCGCGCCCAGACGTGCTGCGCGAGCTTGGGACGTTCGGCTTCGAACTTCTCCTTGGTGTCGATCACACCGGTGAAGTGGCCCCACAGCTCGAAGCTGGCGGCCATCTTGCGCTTGATCAGATCGACCGGCTGGCGCGGCACGTGGCAATCGGGGCAGATGGCGCGCACGCCGGTGCGGTTGGTGTCGTGGATGGTGCCCTTGTATTCGGCATAGACGTTGTCGCGCATTTCGTGACAACCGGTGCAGAACTCTTCGGTATTGGTCCAGGCGAGGCCGGCGGCGCCCGCCGTCATCAGCAAGGCCGAAGCGAAGATGACGCCGACCATGGCCACACCGAACACCAGAAATGCCTTGATGCGAGTCGGATATTTTTCCCGGAAAGCGGTCCAGATGGTTTTGAACATGGCGGCGTCCTCGGTCGGTTAGCGGGTCGATGTCAGCGGCTGAGGATCCAGCGGACCAGGTTCTTGATGTCGGCTTCGTCCTTGGTCTTGGGCGAGTCGTGCGATTCTTCCTTGCCGTC